>JBBRJN010000008.1:0-16961 GCA_038219365.1 Kiritimatiellia bacterium
GGTCCCCGGTGAACGCGATGGGCGCATTGAACCCGCCGATCGGGATCAGGAGTCCCGCCAGCAGCACGGTCGCCAGTGTAACGACCGGGCCGATGCGGAAAACCCACGTCGTGGTCGTGCTCAGGACCAGCCCCCTGCGCATCAGTTTGATGAGGTCGTAATAGGGCTGGAGCAGAGGTGCGCCGACGCGGCCTCCGAACCACGCTTTGGTTTTGGTGATCACGCCTAACAGCAACGGCGGCAGGATCAGCAGGACCGCCACATGTAGGAGAAGATTGATCATGGTTTCATTTGCTCCCTACGCTTCCCCAAACGAGAAGCACGATCATGACGATCAGGATGTAAAGCACGTACACATGCGTCTGCCCTTGCTGCAAGACGCGCAGCCGGGGCAGATGGCGCCCAGAAGCACGGAACAGCGGGGTCACCAACCGGTCAAGAACGGCGTCGGGCACAAGGCTCTTGAACGCCGAGGGCCGCGGGAAATAGCCGCGTAGCGCGGTCCGGAAATTCTTCGGCCACAGCAGGAAGGAGGTCAGCTTGACAAGCGAGTCGCCGAGCGAGGAGCCCGTATACTGCATCCGCCCGGTCGGCCGCGCGTACCCGCAGTCCCAGGTGAGTCCCGTCCGGATGGTTTTTGGCCGCAAGGTCAGTTTCAGCAACAGGGCCAGGGCCGCGACGACTCCGACTAAGGCGAGGCCCATCGCCGTGAGCCCTTTCAGCGGCACTAAGGCTGCAAAGGAAAGCGGTGTGGGCTGCGCCGACCAGGTGTGGACGGCTCTTTCAAGCAACGGCACTGCGAGCAGCGGAAACAGGCCGATGCCGATACAGCCGCAGGCCAGTGCGACCATGGGTGCCAGCATCACCGCCTCGGGTTCGTGTGCGTGGTTAGACGCTTCGCTCCGCGGCGAGCCGAGGAAGACCGCGCCCAGCACCCTCACGAAACACGCCACGGCCAGCGCGCCGGTCATGGCCAGCGCGACGGCCGCCAGCGCCGCAGCAGGCGCGCCGGTCTCGGCGCCGAGCCCGATCGTGCGGAAGAGCCCCAGGTAAAGCAGCCACTCGCTGGCGAATCCGTTCAGGGGCGGCAGCGCGCAGATTGCGACCGCGCCCACCACGAAGAGAGCCATCACGCGCGGCAACCGCTTGGCCAGACCGCCCATCTGATCGATGTCCCTCGTATGCGAGGCATGAATCACGGCGCCTGCGTTGAAAAAGAGCAGCGACTTGAACAGGCTGTGGTTCCACACATGCAGCAGCGCGCCGCCCAGACCCAGCAAAACCCACTCGGCACGTCCCATAGACCGTCCCAAGAGCGCTAGTCCTAGACCCATCGCGATGATGCCGATATTCTCGATGCTGCTGTACGCCAGAATGCGTTTGATGTCGCGCTGGCCAATGGCAAAGGCGATTCCCGCCACGCTGGAAACAGCGCCGGCTACGATCAGCAAAGACCCCCACCACGCCGCGCCGGGCGACAGCAGCGCGGTCATCCGCACGATGCCGTAGACGCCCATTTTGAGCATCACGCCCGACATCACCGCGGACACATGGCTAGGCGCGTTGGCGTGTGCGCCGGGCAGCCAGATGTGCAGCGGCATGAGGCCGGCCTTGAACCCGAACCCGATCACGGCCAGCACGAAAAGCGTGGTCGCCATTTCCGCCGGGAGGGTGTGGCCCGCTTCGAGGGTGAACGATCCGGTCGCGTGCCTCCAGCAAGCGAACAGGGCGAGCAGGCAGAGGGTCCCGACGTGTGTGGCGATCAGGTAGACCCAGCCCGCGCGGCGCACCTCGGGCTTGTCGTCCTCCGCCGTCGCCGCGAAATAAGCGGCCAGGGCCATCACCTCCCAAGCGAGCAGGAAGAGCATCCCGTCACGCGCGATGACAACCAGCGCCATGGCGCCGGCGAGCAGGCCGTAGGCGAGGCCAAGGCGGCGTCCGTTCGCCGGATGTTCGGACTGCTTCCAGTAGCCTAGCCCGTAGACCGAGCCCAACAGGGGCACGATGAACACCGGCAGCAGGAACAGGGCGCTGATCGGATCAATTCCGACCGCAAAGCGGCTTTGCTGAAAGCCCCATGCCACGCTCAGCGACGGCTCAGTGCCCGTGCAGAGAGGCGCTGCGACACTGGCCAGTCCCAGCAGGCTGCCGAGAGCCATAAGCGCGGTTGCCACATACTGCCCCGCAGCCGAACGCGCCGACATGAGACAGCCGGGCAAGCCGCTGAAACACAGCAGGCCAATCGCAACCAATAATAGAAAGATGACAGTCATCGTAATGGGCACCCTCTAACGCGCGAACCACTGCGTGATAGACGCCTTGAACGGGAACAGCGTACACAGCAGTGACAGGAGCGTCAACACGACATAAAGCACATAGTGCTGCGTCAGGCCGCGCTGGAAGCGATGGCACCAGACGAGCCATCCCTCGATACGGAGCACGGCGGGCAGGAGCAACCGATCCAGGACCGCGTCATCCACATGGCTGTAGGTGTGGGTCGGCAAGGGGAAAAGTCCGACCACGCGCGGCCGCCGCCCGTGCGGATGAAGCACGCGGAGGAAGAGCAGGACGATCATCTGCGCGAACGAGGCTGCGGTATACTGCATCCGGCTGGTCGGCCGGGCATAGCCGCAGTCCCAGGTGAGGCCGCCGCGCCAAAGGCCGCCGCGGTGGAAGAGCGCGGCGAGGCCTGCCACGCTGAGCGTCAACGACAGGGCCAGCACGCTGAGGGTCCACACCGGCGCGAGGTGTCCGAGCGGCACGGTCTCTGTGCCTGTGCCTGCGAGCCAGCAGGCGGCGGTCGCGTCGAGCACCGGCGTGACCAGGACTGGTGCGAGACCGATCAGCACGCACGTGGCGGCGAGCACCGCCATCGGCAGCAGCATGGAGAAGGGCGCTTCGCGGGCGTGGCCTGCCGCCCGGGTGCGCGGCTCGCCCAGGAAGACGGTGCCGTAGACTTTCACGAAACAGGCCACGGCCAATGCACCGATCATCGCCAGCACAGGAACGCCGACCATGGCCGCTGTTCCGCCGGAGAGGGCGGTTTTGAAAAGTCCCAGGTAGATGAACCACTCGCTTACGAAGCCGTTCAGCGGCGGCAGCCCGCAGATGGCCACCGCGCCGATCAGGAAGCAGGCGGCGGTCCAGGGCATGTTTTTGGCGAGGCCGCCGAGCCGGTCAAGCTGACGCGTATGGGCGCTGTGAACCACCGCGCCGGCGCAGAAGAAGAGCAGGGATTTGAAAAAGCTGTGGTTCCACACGTGCAGGAGGCAGCCGGCCAGTCCCAGCACGATCCACTCAGAATGTCCGGATGCGCGCCCCAGCAGGGCCACGCCCAGGCCCATTAGAATGATGCCGATGTTTTCAACGCTGTGATAGGCCAGCAGGCGCTTGAGGTCGTGCTGGCCGATAGCGAACACGACACCCAGCAAGCCGCTGACCGCTCCGAGCGCCAGGATGATACAGCCCCATGCGGCCGGTGGTGCGGGCAGCAGTGATAGCCAGCGCACCAGCCCGTAGATGCCCATCTTCAGCACCACACCCGAAAGTATGGCCGAAACGTGGCACGGGGCGCTGGCATGTGCGCCGGGCAACCAAAAATGGAGCGGCATGATGCCGGCCTTGAGCCCGAAGCCGAGAAGGGACAGAAAGAAAAAGAGGTGCAGGGTGCCCAAGCTCACCGCGCCCTGCGCGACCGGCTGCAGGAGGTACGAGCCGGTCGTGTGCCGCCACAGGGCGAACATGCCGAAGAGGGTCAAGGTGCCGAGGTGCGTGGCGACCAGATAGACCCAGCTCGCCTGCCGGCTCTCTGCGCGGTGGTCCTCGGTGGCGATAAGGAAAAAGGCCGAGAGGGCCATGATTTCCCAGCCCAGCAGGAAAATCATGGCGTGGCGGCTGATGATGAGCAGCGCCATGCCCGCCACCAGAAGGCCCCAGAAGAGGCGGAGTTTGCGCCCGTTGCTCGGGTGGCGGAGTTGGGGCCAGTAGCCTAGGCCGTGGACGGGGCCGAGTCCGCCCACGAGGAAGACCGGCACAAGAAAAAAGGCGCTCAGGGCGTCGAGTCCGACCACGCCGTTCCCCGCCGCCGGCCACGGGAAGAAGGCGTTGGGCAGCTTGCCGCTGAAGAGCGTGACCGCCGCGCTGAACAGTCCCAAGAGGGTGCCGCAGGTCATGAACACCGCTGCGATCCGCTCTCCCCGGACCTCCGACCTTGCCATGAAGATTCCCGGCAGCCCGCTGGCGGCCGTAAGGAAAAGGGCAAAAATGGTCAGGTCAAGGAACACGGATGGCCTTTGTGAAAAGGATTCAACGGTTCACGTTTTATTAAGAGGTTCAACCTTGGATCTTTGACTCTGCGGTTGCGATCAGCTCCATCAGCTCGTCTTGCGGGGCCTGTCGCTGCAGCGTCGCTTTGAGCCCCGGTGTCCGCAGCACAAAGCTGAGGCGCGAGAGCAGGTGCAGGTGTGTCTTGACGGTAGGGCTGATGAGCGTAAAGAGGATGTTGACGGGCTTGCCGTCAACCGCATGGAAGTCGATCGGGTTCTCGAGAAAACAGAGCGTCACGGTCGGCTTGGAGACGTGCAGGACGACGGGGTTGCGCACATGCGGGATGGCGATGCCGTCGCCCACCCCTGTGGACCCAAGGCTCTCGCGGGCCAGCAGCACCTGATAGAGGAATTCACGGTCAACCGCCTCCGGCAGTTTCATCACATTGACGACCGACCGCAGCACAGTGGGCTGGTCGGTTCCGCCGACGCGATAGACCACGCCGCCAGCCTTCAGCGCCTCCGAGAGCGTGGGCTGGCTGGCCTTGTTCGGCTGATCCCCCGTGAACAGGTCGGGCGAAACCTGAAGGTTACGGGCTGTTGCCCATTCCAAGAGTTCGGCCCGGTTGAAGCGGACCTGCTCGTTCATCGTGTGAGAGGGGATCTCTTCTTGCCTGACCCATTTATAGATCGTCTCGTCAGAAACGTTCAGAAGGGCCGCAGCATCTTTAACTGACAATTGCATTCGCGTTGCTCCGCAGACAGGGCCTGTCTGGCATGTGAGATAGGCGCAATTTATCGCCGGTTGTCAAAAAATGTCAACAAAGCTGAATCACAAAGAAAAAAGCCGCCGATACAGGCGGCCTAAAAAACATGGTGGAGCGAAGGAGATTCGAACTCCCGACCCCCACGTTGCGAACGTGATGCTCTACCAACTGAGCTATCGCCCCATGAATTTCGAAAAACGTATTAAAAGTATCAAACTTATAGGGCTTGGCGCAAGGGTGTTTTTTCGATAAATTGTAATCTGTTGGATACGCACGTTTTTTTGTGGGCGGTGTTCAACCCGAAACGGTTGAGCCTTTCGGCCAGTCGAGCGCTCTCCGATCCGGCAAACGCCGTTCGGGTCAGCGTGGTCACCCTTGGTTACGGCTGATTCGGCGCTGGCGGAATACGTTTCCTGCGGGCTGACCGCGCTGTGGTAATCTGCACGCACCCATTGGGTGTGCGGGATACGGCTTGTCAGGTCAGGAGTCAAGCCGTATACTTCAACCATTCTATCATGAGGATGTGTGCGTTTTGTCTATGAGACAGAAGGAGGCTGGCGATGGGCGGTATCATTGATTTGGTGGGCGCAAAGCGTTTTGTCGTTATCGCGGCGGCGGTTGCGCTGGCGGGCTGGGCGGGCGCTGCGACCGTCGAGAACGATTTTCTGTTGCAAACAAAGAACACGACCATGGCTTTCCACAAAAGTGGCGAGACGTGGCTCATGGTGCACTTTGGCGCAAAAATAGAGAAGAGCGGCGATGCCAACGCGCTTGCCTGGAATGGCTGGGTCGGCGGAAACTTCTTTGGCCACCGCAAGCCCGCAGCCTACTCGGTCTATGGCAGCGACAACGACAAGAGCACCATGAATAAGTTCGGCGGCCTGGCCGTGATTCACGCGGACGGCGTGACCTCTACCGAGCTGGTAGCCCAAGGTGCAAAGACGATTGATGACAAGCCCGGCGTGACGCACCTCGTATTCGCAATGAAGGACCCCGTCTATCCGTTCTTCGTGACCCAGCACTTCCGTGCCGTCGAGGCGAGCGACGTGGTCGAGACGTGGGTAGAGATCAAACATGACGAGTCTGCGCCGGTCAAGCTGGTGCGCATGGATTCTGTGGCGCTGGTCTTCCCGCTGCTGGCGAAGGAGTACTACCTGCTTTCGCTGACCGGGCAGTGGGCTTCCGAAGGCCAGGTGTCCGAAGCGCCGGTCGCGCGCGGGCAGACCGTGAGCATGACCTCCCGCTCGGGTGTGCGCTCCGCGTTTGGTGCCAACCCTGCGTTTATGCTCTCAGTCGGCGAAAAAGCGACCGAGACCGCAGGACGTGTGATCGGCGCGGCGCTGGCCTGGAGCGGCGCGTGGAACATCGCTGTCCAGCACGATTATGTGGATGCGCTGGCGATTAATATCGGTCCCGACACGGGCAATGGCGCGTACACCTTGGATGCGGGCAAGACCCTGATCACGCCCAAGACCGCACTGACCTATTCTGCCTCGGGCAAAGGCCAGATCTCGCGTAACCTGCACCGCTGGGCACGCGATTGCCAGCTGCGCGACGGCCACATGCTGCGGCCCGTGCTGCTGAACAGCTGGGAAGGTGCCTACTTCGATTTCAACGAGAAGACGCTCACCGACATGATGGACGGCGTGAAGGAGCTGGGCGGTGAGATGTTTGTGGTCGATGATGGCTGGTTCGCCAAGGGCAAGTATGCGCGCGACGACGACAAGCGCGGCCTCGGCGACTGGGTGCTGAACGATAAAAAACTGCCCAAGGGCCTGGGTTCGCTCGCGGATGAAGCCAAGGCGCGCGGCCTCAAGTTCGGCATTTGGGTTGAACCCGAAATGGCCAACACCACGAGCGAGCTGGTCGACGCGCACCCCGACTGGGTGCTGCGCGAAAAGACCCGCCCGCTGCGTCAGGGCCGCGGCGGCACGCAGGTCGTGCTGGACATGACCAACCCTGCGCTGCGCGATAACATCTACGGCCAGATGGACGCGATGATCACAAGCATTCCCGGTTTGGCTTACATCAAGTGGGACGCCAACGCGGACTTCATGAACGCGGGTTCGACCTATCTTGCCGCAGACCGCCAGCCGAACCTGTGGTTCGATTACACGGCGGGTCTCTACGATCTGCTGGGCCGTCTGCACGCCAAGTATCCGGACATCATTATGAAGGCCTGCTCCTCGGGCGGCGGCCACATGGACTACGGGTTCCTGCACTATGCCGACGAGTTCTGGACTTCTGACAACACCGATGCGCGGCAGCGTGTGCTCATCCAGTGGGGCGCGGGTCACTTCTACCCCGCGTGCGCCATGGCTGCGCATGTAACGGTTTCGCCGAATGAGCAGACGCATCGTACGACGCCACTCAAATTCCGCTTCGATGTGGCCATGTCAGGCCGTCTGGGCTTCGAGCTGCACCCCAAGAACATGGCACCCGAAGAACTTGCCTTCGCGAAGAAGGCGGTGGCCGACTACAAGCGCCTGCGTCCGGTGATCCAGCAGGGCGACCTCTACCGGCTCGTTTCACCTTTGGAGAACTCCTACGCTTCGCTCATGTACGTGAACGACGACAAGAGCAAGGCCGTCGTTTTCCTGTACGGACTGAATCGTGGCATTATGAGCGACTTCCCTGCGCCGCTGATGGTTCAGGGATTGGATGCGTCCAAGCGCTACAAGGTGAGGGAACTGAACAAGGCAAAGCGTGAACACTCACGGACCGATGTGCATTCGAGCGTCGACGGCCAGACGCTCGGCGGCGCGGCGCTCATGGCCATGGGCGTGCCGATCAAACTCGAAGGCGATTACGATTCAGCGGTCTTCGAATTGACGGCGGAATAAAATCCGGATAACGGCATGCGTACACGAAGACTGTGAGGCTTGTTTTTCATTATAATGGAACGGCAGCAATTCTAAATTTGTCAAAGAAGCGCCTCACGGCGCCACTACGAACACAAGAAAGATTGGGAGATCCCGTTTGTGGGCCCGTGATGACCTTCCCGCTAAGGGCACCTACCGTTTGACGTGGAAAGACGCTGTAGGGACCGAGAAGAGCGCGGAGTTCCACTTGGTGAAGGATGGCGACGGCGTGAAGTGAGCGATGCTCTACCTCGCCTTGCGGAAGTCGCGCATGGTGCAGCCGAAGCGTCGCCGGAAGAGCGTGCTGACGTGGCTTTCGGAGTCGAAGCCGCAGGCCCGGATGATCTCGCCGATCGGCTGGTTCGTTTCTTTGAGAAGCGTGCAGACGCGCCCCAGCCGGATATGCTGGATCTCGTCGAGAATCGTGTGGCCCAACTCCTTGCGGAAGCGGATCTCGGCCAACCGGCGCGACGCCCGGATGTGGCGTACGACGTCGGGCACGCCGATGCCTGAACAGGCGTTAAGCGCGATAAATTCGAGCGCTTGGACAACGACGATGTCGGCGATCTGAGTGCTTTCGGTCGAGCGGCGTGAGACCACATGGGCCGGCCCGTACGTGATGATGCGGCGTTTGCGCGTGGTGCGGCGCATCAGTTCGTCGAGATGATGCGCCGCCTCATAGCTGGCGCGTTCGGCGTCCAACAGGATGCTCGACATCGGCGGCGTCGTGGTCTCGCACAGGTCTTCGTCGTTGTCCACACTGAGGATTGCGGCGTCGGCAGGGACGGCGATGTCCGCTCGCGCGCAGGCGTCCATCACCTGTCTTCCGCGGTTATCCATCGCCGCCAGGATGGCGACCGGCTTGGGCAGGGCCCTCAGCCACGCGCAGAGCCTGTCATGTTCGAGCCCGGCGTCTTCCTGCTCCGCTTTCGACAGCTCGGGGTACGTGTGGCAAGCAAAGCCCGCTTGGCAAACAGTTTCCGCAAAAGCCTTGCCTCGGGTCACTGACCAGGCGAGGCCATGAACTTCGCCGACGTAAGCATAGTGAACGAATTTACGCTCGAAAAAATAGCGAGCGGCCAGAAGCCCGACCGCCGCCGTATCGCTGCGGACGATGCTGTGACGAGCGAGCGGCTGGCCTGGCTTGAGCTGGTCTGGCGCGGGGTCCATAATAATTAAGGGGACTTCCGCGTTGAGAGCCACCTTGACCAGCTCGGGCGTGTAGAGCCGTCCGATGATGCCCGTGCAGCCCCACTCCCCCATCCGGATGAGCTTCTGTTCCCCTTGGCGCCCTTCGAGAATGTGAAGCCCCCAAGGGCCATGGCGGTGGACATACTGTAGAATACCACGCCGCATATCGCGGCAGACTTTCACCGAGGTCGGCAGGAGGACCGCCACTTGGGGCATGCTGTTGAGTGTACGTGACATAAAGCAATGAGCACTGAGTGATGAGCAATGAGCGTGTTCAAAGACCCCGCGTTACCACCAGATAACAGGTTCAAAGCATGGGCCGGTCGCGGAAGAAAGTCAAGACCGGCCTGCGCAAAACAACATATTATTTTGCGCAAATCCCCCTAGTGGAAATTGCCTTTGGCACCTATAGTAGGGGTATCGGTAAAGCAAGGCTAACGCGATGGGCTTTAGACCCTGCGCGTAACCCCGTAAGTCGAGCATCGAGCATCGAGTGTCAAGCGTCGGAGAAGAAAGTTCACGCGGAAACGCGGAGAGCGCGGAGGAAAAAATGAACAAGAGAAGCAGACGAATAGGACTGGCAGGATTGATGAGTTTGGCCTTGACGGCTGCTGCGGCGGATGATTCCGCGCCGCTGTTTCCGTTCTTGATTTCATACGATGCGCCTGACAACGCCTCCAGCATGGCCCATCTGCTGGATGCGCCGGCGGGGAAGCACGGTTTCATCAGGGCTGAGGGCGGGCATTTCGTCAACGACGCGGGCCGCGTGCGGCTGAACGCCACGAACTTGACCGGCCCCGCTAATTTCCCGACGCACGAGCAAGCCGACAAGGTGGCCGACCGGCTGGCTCGTTTCGGCATTAACTGCGTGCGCCTGCACTACTTCGACGCCCAGTACGGGAATTTCATGACGGAAAATGAAACCGGACTTTTCGGCAATGACGCTGCGCTGCCGCAGGCGTTCGCGGCTGATCCGAACGTGTTTGTTCCCTTTGCGCCTGAGCAGGTGGATCGTCAGGACTATCTGATCGCGGCGTTGAAAAAACGCGGCGTCTACGTCAACATCAACCTCCACATCGCGCGGTTCCCGAAAGGGCTCAGTTTTTTTGAACCGCATATCATCGCGTCGGAAAAAGAGTATGCGAAGCGGCTGCTGACGCGCGTGAACCCCTACACCCATCTGGCCTACACCGAAGACCCGTGCGTGGCGGTCATGGAAATCAACAACGAGAACGCGCTCTTCAACAACTACCTTGGCGGTGCCATTGACCCCTTGAAGGGTATATACGCGGACGAGTTGCGCGGTCAGTGGAACGCGTGGCTGACCCAGAAGTACGTGAATACGGCGGCGCTGAAACTGGCCTGGAACTGGGTGTCCACGCCGTTGTGCGATGAGCAGATCGGTGAAGGTGCGTTCGCCGCTCCCGTGGCGATGGACGGCAAGAGGTGGATTTTACAGGGCGGTGCCTCCCAGGCGGCGGCCTCCGTGAGCAATGGCGTGTTAAGGCTGAACGTGCCTCGCGAAGGCGGCGAAATGTTCCCGAAACTGTTCCGCACGGTATCTGTCAAAAAGGACCAGCCCTATACGGTGTCGTTCAAGATTCGTCGCACGGAAGGCGCGGGGAATTCCAAGTTGGGACTGGCGGTGGCCGATGCGATAGGCGGCTGGCGGTCGCTGGGGTTGCATCAGACGTTCGAGGTAGGCACGGCGTGGAAAAAAATGAGCTGCGCGTTTGTTGCCGGGGAGGAGTCCGAGCGCGCACAAGTACAGCTCACGCGGTTCGGTGTCGGCACGTACGAACTGGATGACCTTTCGTTTCAAAGTGGGGCGGCCAGCGATTTCAACACAGCGGCACGGCTGGAGGACAGATCTGTGCCGATTGTGAAAAGCGTTGGGTTCGCGCCGCTTCAGGCGCGGCGCGACTTCTATCAGTTCATGGTCGATACGGAGCGTGCGTATTGGACGGGCATCGCGGACTTCCTGAAACACGGCCTCAAAGCCAAAGCGGTCATTTCCGGCACGCAGGTGTGCGGCTACAGCCCGCCTTTTGTTCAGGCCGAACTCGATTACGTGGACAACCATTCGTACTGGTGCCATCCGAGCCCCGTCAGCAAAGCCTGGAAGATCCGTAACGAGTCGATGGTCAACTCGATGGCCTGCATCCGCCAATTAGCCTCCGAGCGCGTGGTCGGCAAGCCGTATACGGTCAGCGAATATAACCACCCGTTCCCCAACCAGTACGGTGCCGAAGGGCAGCCGATGCTGCGGGCTTACGGCGCGTTTCAGGGATGGGGCGGCGTGTTCGAGTACACCTACAACCACAGCCCCGACTTTGAACCTAGGCGGAACACCTATTTCTTCAGTATGGTCGCCCGCACCGAAGTTCTGGCGCACATGCCTGCCTGCGCGTCCATGTTCCTGCGCGGCGACGTGCGCGAGGCGCAGTCGTCGGTTGTCGGCGCGCTGGACTATCCGTCCTACTTCGACCGACTGGTCCGCACCAAGTCGGTCGCGGAGGGCCTCACAGCGCTCGGGTTCGACGGGCGTCAGGCGCTGCTGCACAAGGTGGGCGTGGATCTGTCCGGAAAGAACGGTACCGACACGAACACGGTCGCCAAGATCGCCCCTTCCCAAAAGGTATTCGTGAGTGACACAGGCGAACTGACATGGAATACCGAGCGGCCTGACCTGGGCTATTTTGCCGTTAACACGCCGAACACCAAGCTGTTCACCGGTTTTCCGGACGGGCGGACCATCGCGCTCGGGGACGTCGCGTTGACGGTCGGCAGGACGCGCCTGAACTGGGCGACGGTTTCGCTCGTCTCGCGCAACGCCACCAGTTTCGGAGAGCAGGGGAAGTCGGCGAGCATCCTGCTGGCGGCGACGGGGCTCGCCGAGAACGAGGGCACGGAGATCGAAAAAGTTTCGGACAAGGAGATCGCCTATCGCAACCGGGTGGACTGGGGTAACGGCACCGTGCTGGTGGAAGGCATTCCCGCGACGCTGACGCTGCCGTCCGATCCCGCAAAGACGAGCTGTTATGCGCTCGACCCGCGCGGCGACCGCAAGGGTGAAGTGCCGGTGGAGAAAGCACAGGACGGTTCAAAGATCGTGATCGGGCCGCAGTATCAGACGGTTTGGTATGAAATTGCGGTCAGCCCTGGCAGTAAACAATAAGCGGTTAACAGGGTGCAGAGGGCAATCCCCTGTGTGCGTCCTTTGCACGCATGGGCATAACCAAGGAAAAAAGGCATGATAAAAAAACTACTCGGCAGCTTCGGGCTGGTGACAATCATGGCCCAAGGCGCGGACGTGATGAGCGCCGCGTACCACGCCCAGTGGAGTACGCCCGCAGTGACGAATCGTATCGAGCAGGATATCCGTGCGAATCGGATGGCGGCAGCGGTGTTGCGGCTGCCCCCTGTCAAACCGGGCACCGATGTGACCGTGGTTCAACTCTCGCACGACTTCCTGTTCGGCGGCAACATCTTCCTGTTCGGTGACCTTAAGACACCGGAAAAGAACAAGCGGTACGAGGACGCGTTCGGCACGCTCTTCAACGCCGCCACGATCCCGTTTTATTGGAAGACTCTAGAGCCGGAGCAAGGCAAACCCCGCTACGCTGCCGATAGCACGTACGAGTACCGTCGGCCGCCGACCGACCCCGTCGTGGCGTTCTGCGAGTCCAAGGGGCTTAACATGAACGGCCATGCGATCATCTACGGCATGCGGCGCTGGGGGCATCCGACGTGGATGCCCGAGGACCGCAAGTCCATGGAGCCGCTCTTCGAGAAGCATGTGAAGGAGTTGGCACAGCGCTACACGGACCGAATTCAGCGTTGGGACGTGGTTAACGAATCCATCGACCAGGCCAACCGCGGGCTGATGCCGGACGATTACACGTTCAAGACCTTCACCTGGGCCATGCATTATTTTCCGGACTCGGTACGCTTCGGCATCAACGACTGCGACATGCACGGCGGCCCTTCGCGCCGCTACGTGGAGATCGCGCGCGACTTGATCGACCGCGGGGTGCGGATTGACACCGTGGGGGTGCAGATGCATATCTTCAACCCCAAAGAGTCGTTGAGCATCGCGAACGGCGCGGACATTCTGACGCCTGAAAAAGTCCGCGCCGTGCTGGACTGTCTGGTGAATGCGGGACGGCCGATCCACATCAGTGAGGTGACGGTCAGCGCACCTGATGGGAGTGAAGCGGGCTGCGGGGTCCAGGCGGAGATTGCCAAAAACCTCTACCGCCTCTGGTTCAGCCATCCTCAGGTTATGGGCATCACCTGGTGGAACGTGGTGGATGGCGGTGCCGCTCCGGGTGAGCCTTCTTTCTCCGGTCTGTACGACACGGACATGAACCCGAAGCCTGCCTGCCGCGCGCTCGAACAACTTATCAAACGCGAATGGATGACGCGTCTGACTCTGAAGGCCGGAGAGGACGGCAACGTGGAGTTTCGCGGCTTCAAGGGTTGCTACCGCGTGACGTACACCGACGTTTCGGGTGCGGCGAAGAGCGCGAATTTTCATTTAGCGAAAGACGGGCCGGTCAGTGCGTTAGTGCCTTACAAACCAACAACAGCGATAAAAAACAAGTTGTTTTCCCGCAAAGACGAAAAGTGAAGAGCGCAGAGCGCAGTGAGTAGAGCGCAGTCGAGTGCCGGGCGTCTAGTGAATTAAGGTAAGGGACGGGGGTGTTGAAAGTCCGGCGTATGTGGCCGCGTCTGGTAGGGACGGATCCCCGAGCCGTCCGTCGGTCCAAGCAGCTTCAGTGCCCTGCGAACGTTTCGTGGAAACGTCACGGACGCGTCTCGGCAGCGGGCCGTGTTCCCAGCGTTCCTTGCCGTCTTTGCGCAGTTTGACGCTCAGCACCGCGATCTGCGGCTGAAAGGCTTTCAGCAGTCCAGCGATCCGGCAGACCATGCCGGGCTGCACCTTGACCGACTTAAAAAATCCCCGAAAAATCCCCGTTACCCAACAGGCTGGGTGTCTCCGCCGCAGCCGCACCCGCGACAGCCAACACCAGACAGGCCACCCGTTTCTAAACCGTCATTTTTTCTCCTTCCAAATCCGCGCCGAAGTTCTGTCCGTGCCCCAACCTGAGTTGATGCAAACGGAAGGTCAGGGTGCGCCACTTACCTGTACCGAAGAGCATGTATGTAGGTTCCGCCAACGTGTAGCGCATGCTCGAATCGGGGTGCACCGCCATCTGATCGTAATGCACGGACACTCGCGCCATGCGGTCATCGAACACCTCAGCCGAAACGTAGAAATCGACCGGCCCCTGTTGGTACGCAGGATGGTCGATCACGACATAAAGGTAGTGCGCACGTCCACCCGCGACACGCCGCGCGGCCACGCCCTGAACGATCTCAGACACATTCTCGCCATCCCCCCCAGACGGCACCCTCAAGCCAACACCCTCGTTCCGCTCACCCAGTACGAGGCGCAAATCCATCCGCGACTCGTCGGCGAAACTGGTTAGACACAACGCAAAAAAAACTCCCAGCGACCACCTAAATTGTTGCATAGAAGCTCTCCCTCTGTCCGTCTTCCCAGCATGACACTAACGCGGGAAAGGATAACATTCTACATCCAATCGTTACAGACAGCAATTCGTCATCAACGCGCTTCAGCAAAGAAGCGCCTCACGGCGCCACTACAAACAGGAGAAAGCCCAGCGTTTCCGTTTGTGGGCCCGTGAGGGCCTTCCCTCTGTGCGTGTCATGCCAAAATTAGAATTGCTGAAAAACAGGCGCGTTAAGATGATAAACTTGTCATAATCCGGAAACAACGGAGGGATGAGTCTTGGGTTGATTTTAAGGTGCGCGTTGGGCGTCGCCATGCTGTGAAAGAGCACCGGATAACACGGATGGCGCGGACAGGCAATCGGGACAGGATGCATGGGTACAGGTAACCAACACTACGTAAGCAGCACCCCCATCACGCATTCCGCGAAATCCGCGATCCGTAGCCGGGGTTGGGAGCGAGACAAGAAATGACTGCGGGGACAAATCAGGAACGTGCTTGACGTGTAATGCAGATGTGCTACAGTCCCCCCATGAATAAAACAGCGACGTTCCATGCAAGTATTGAATCGATATCGAAGAAGGCCTCGTATCGTGTCATTCACATAATCGGCATGTCGCCCACCGATGCCGTCCGACTGCTGTACAGACAGATTGCCCTTCGGAAGGAATTCCCTCTCGAACTCCGCGTTCCGAACGAGTTGACCGCAAGCACACTGAACAAGAGCGACCGCGGCGAGGAAATAGAGGCGTTCGTCTCTTTGGGGCAGATGGTCGAGAGCTGGAACGAATGAATCTCTCGCAAACGGCTCAATTCAAGAAGGACATCAAACGACTGATCAAACAAGGCAAGGATCAGCAGAAGCTGATTGAGCTTGTTCAGATTCTGCTTGCCGGTGAGTCACTGTCTCCGCAGAACCGGGACCATTCCCTGAAAGGGGCTTGGAAAGGCAGACATGACTGCCACATCGAACCAGACTGGATCCTGATTTACAGAAGAACAGAGGATGAATTGCGGCTTGAGCGAACCGGCAGGCACAGTGATCTGTTTTGACAATCGGGCGATCGGGATAGGCAGCGCCGCGCATACCGTGCCGTTCCGGCTGAGCCGCCAAGAAACAACAGAGGGACAAGGTCTTGAGTTGATTTATTCCGTGGGAAGCGGGCAATACGTTTTCCGCGATGCTCAAGCGCCGCATTGAAAAATAAACCTTTGACTTCGTGCATGGCTCCTCCTGTCGTATTAGTTACCCTTTTTGTCCACTTCCCGATGGCGGTAACAGTCAACGGTGTGGTCATTGACCATGCCGACGGACTGCATCATGGCGTAGCAGGTGGTGGCTCCGATGAAGGTGAAGCCAGCTTTCTTCAATGCCTTGCTCATCGCATCCGACTCCGGCGTTGTGGCCGGAACCTCCGACATTGTTTTCCTATGATTGAAAATAGTTTTCCCGCCAACAAACGACCAGAGAAAGGCATCCAGCGAGCCGTGCTCCTTTTGGATTTCAAGCACACGGTTCGCGTTGTTGATGGCGGAGTTGATCTTCATCCGGTTGCGAATGATGCCAGCATCCTTCATCAGCCGCTCCACATCCTCTTCCGTATACGCCGCGACCGTCTCGATATCAAAGCGGTCAAACGCCGCACGGTAGTTTTCACGACGCTTAAGGATGGTGATCCAGCTCAACCCGGACTGCGCCCCTTCGAGCACAATCTTTTCATAGAGACGCCGATCATCATGCACCGGCACGCCCCATTCTTCGTCGTGATATTTCAGATAGACAGGGTCTTCTCCACACCATGGACATCGGATTTTCATTGTTTCACCTTCAGATAGACGACATCGTCGGCGACCAACCCGAACATTTTTCCTTCACGCCATAGCCCGGCTCCGCCGAACATTCTTCGTTCCGAGACGCCGCCCCATTCTCGAACCAGGTCCAGAACATATATGAGAAACTCATTGGATACAGACATTGACTCATGTCTCTTTTCTTAAATACAGCTTCGATGCAATCAGTGAAGCTATCAGCGGTTCAATAAGTGTTAGCGGTAAAATGATAAACACAGTGTGCCATCCAATGAGATTCATGTTTGCGGTGCCCGTCCAGTATAGAACAAAGAAGAAGCACCAGGACACAAAGCCGCTGAGAAGAATTGATTTCCGGTTGTTGCCGAATACCTGCGCACACAGCCAGAACAGAAGAACATACAGCGCCGCGAGAAGGGAGTCCCATGCGCCCCAGATCAGAAGCGTTCCGATATCATTCATGGGAGCCACATCCGGAACCATCAAACGGCTAGGGACAGACTTATTGTCTGGATTCTGCTGAAAAACC
>JBBRJN010000009.1:0-16749 GCA_038219365.1 Kiritimatiellia bacterium
GGGCACCTTTAAACAGATGTCAACGGGTGGCCGCTTGGCCAACGTGAGATACGCAGGAGCTCTGGTTCCGGCGACGAGAGCGGCGGGAGGGTACTACCTGGTTGCGGAACAGGTCGCGGGAGTGCAAGTTTCCCGTTCGAAGAAAGTCGATATTCGGTAACTTGGGTGGCGGCAAGTCTCGAAAGCCGGGGTTGTGGGATCACCCCGGGTTCAGTGTACTAAAAAGTCGAACTCGAAAACCCAGCACACGGTGTGTTTAAAAACACCGTGTTTTGGTTTTTTTGTTTTGGCACGACGAAAGCATAGAGGATAGAGATGAAGCGCTCCTCTTTTGTTGAGGTCGAGTAAACGTTTTCCCGCCGTCGGGGAAGGATAAAAGTCATGCGTAACAAAATCGTGTATAGTGTGATTGGCCTTGTGGTTTTAGCCTTTTTGGCCTTTCAGGTGTTGAACAGGAATACGGGCAAGACTGTCAAAAAGGGTCCGCAGCAACACCCGTCATCCGTGACAAACAAAGTTTCTAAGGTTGCTGCGCGGTCGTCCGCGGCTACAAATGAGGTGGCCGCGCCGTCTGAGGCTGGGAAAAAGCCGGGACAGCGTATGGCCAAGCGTCCGCGGAGTGCCGCGCCTGACGAGGCTGATTCGGATGCGGATTATGAAGAAGCCGAGAGGGTCACGCAAACGTTGACAGACCTGTTGGCCGACAACGATATGGAAGCGGTGTTGCGTGAGGCTACCCGTCTGAAAAAGCACCCGAATGCGGAGGTTCGCAGCCGAGTGGCATTTGCCCTGAATTGGACAGAGCTGGGCGGCGGGCTGTCCGAACTGACCAGCATGCTGGGAGACCCGGACCCGGAGGTTGCGCGCGAGATCCAAGGCTTTTGGAAAACAAAGGTGGCTGAAATCGAGGACTCTTCCGATAAAGCCACGTTGCTGGACGCAGCCTATACGACATTTGGAGACTCGATCGATACGGAGTTCCTCGGCGACATTTTGTCGGAGTTTCAGACGGTCGAGGAGCGCGACGCCGTGCCGCGGTTGTCCGCGATGCTTGAACACGCAAAAAACCCCGAGCATGTCAAAGAGTTCATCAGCGCGATGGACGCGTTCACCCAGCCCGAGTCGATGTCTGAAACCAAACAGGAGGCGCTCAAGGCGCTGAAGGCTTGGGAGCAGAAGATGGCCGCTGAGGACAAAGAGGAGCAATAGGCTTCTCTACGCGCATTAAAATCGCCGGTCGCGCTTGTTAAAGCAGCAGGTTAGTGTTACACTAGTTGTTGCGTTGGGATTTAACAACGGATCTATAATCCCTAGCAAAGTGTGGAGGATTATAAAATGCACACGGCAGATCCAGCGAAAACTTCACAAGTAAGTTTAGGGCGCTTGCATTTGTATTGGCTGTTGATCGTGGGGTTGTTAGCCGCTCCAGAGCTTATGGCAGTAATGGTTCCGCTTGCCACAACCACGCTGGTTGACCGGGCGTCCTGTATTGTCGAAGGACGCGTGACGAGTGTCGCCTCGCACTGGACGGACGACCGTTCCGGAATTGTCACTGCTGTTGAAGTCGAGGTGGCCGACGCTCTTCTAGGGGATACGAACCGTGTGACGTTCGTGTATCAAGGGGGCGGCGTTGATGGAGTCGAGCAGCGCGTTTCCGACATGCCCGTTGTGAAGAGTGGTCAGCAGCTCCTCGTATTCTTGCGTAAGCCGTTTCCCGTGGAGGCGCTTCGGCAGCCGCAGGGGCGCTTGCGGGCGTCTGGCTTAGTCCTCGTGGGTTCGGCGCAGGGACTGTGTCGGATCACAGGCGAAAAAGCCGCCAAGAGTGGTTTTTCCGTTATGGGCGATGCCGCCCAGGTTGACCGGAACCTTGATGTGGGGGCGCTTAAGAGTCTTATCAGGCAGCGCTTGAAAGACACGCAGCGGACGGGGGGTGAGCTATGAGAAAAAATATCCTCCTCTGTCGGCTTTTCCCTCTGTTCATGGGAATGTGCCTCGTTTCAGGGGTGCAGGCGTTCCAGGTGTCGAAAACGGGCAGCAAAGAATTGAAGTGGCCGGTGCCGCTTGTGGCGTATCAGGTGAATGTCAGTGCCGGCCCCGCCGGTGCCGCCGCTGCGTTTCGGGCGGCCATGATCACATGGAGCACCGTTCCTGGATCCGCCTTCCAGTTCACCTATTCTGAAACGACGCAAAGCGGGGATTCCGGGGACGGAAAAAATGTGTGTAGCTTCGGGAATCTTGGGTCGTGCGACACGCTCGCTTATAATTCGTACTGGTATAACAGCAACGGGCAGATGACCGAGAGCGATATCGTCGTAAACTCCTACTACTCGTGGTCCACAAAGGGCGAAGCGAACCGGTTTGACTTGCAGAGCACGGTCACGCACGAGATGGGACATGCGCTTTCGCTTGAGGACTTGTACGGTGACGGCGACGCCGACAAAACCATGTACGGGTACACGGGCATCGGTGAAACAGGGAGCCGCACGCTTTCTGCTGACGATATGGCCGGAATCGCGTACCTGTATCCGGGGTCGTCGGTTCAGGTTGATCCGGTTGCTCCGCTTCCCGTTGTTCCCTCTCCCGTTGTTCCAGACCCGAACGATGCGGCCCTGACCACGGTGGGCGATTTCGATGGGTATTTTTATAACGGTGACGATGCCTCCGTGCGCGGGACGCTCGCGCTGACGGTTGGCACGCTGGCCGGCAGGCTTACGGCCAAGGCCGTGCGGCAGAGGGGCGCGCTGAGTTTTGGCGCGGCGACGTGGGCGTCGAAACAGGCTGACGGGACCTGTGTTGCCGTTCTGACGGCAGCGGGCGGTGAGACACTCAACGTCTCGGTGCGTCAGAACCGGATCTGGGGCACACTCTCGGGAGGGGCTGTTGGCGAAACGCTTTCTCTGGAAGGCGCGCGTAACCGGTTCAAAGTCATTGCGGATAAGACGGCCCAAACGCAACTACGCGGTTTCCTGGGGTACTACACGGTTGCGCTGCCAGTGGCGCAAGGGCGCTCGCTGGGCACCGCGGATGCGGCACCGCGGGGAACGGGTTACCTGACGGTGAAGGTGTCCAGTGGCGGGAGCGTGAAAATTGCGGGCGTACTGGCCGATGGCACTGCTGTGACGCAGGCTAGCCGCCTTATTCTCTACACGGGGCGCGGTTCAGAGGCATGCGTGCCGTTTTTCGTGCCGCTTTATCTAAAGCAAGGTTGGGCGGGCGGTTTGTTGTGGCTCGACCCGGTGGCTCGGACGGTCGTCACGGAGCGCGAGCAGGGGTGGCTGCTGCACTGGGACAAGCCAGGCGCGGGCCCAGACGGGTTCAGCATGTTGTTGGAAGCGGACGGCGGCCTTTATGGCGCGGCGGCGGGAGCGCAGCAAGACTACCGGTTCAGTGCGGACGCCGGGGGCGTGGCCTATCACAACGCCGCAGGCGGCGAGACGTCGGTGCTGGCGGAGGCTTTGCCTGACGGGATCGAGGTCACGGCAAACGGCACGCGACTGGTGATGTCCAAAGGCGTGAGGCCTGTGCTTGACGGTGGGACGTACCGCTATACGGGAGAGAACAGCGCGTTGACGACGCTGTCGTTCTCGTCGGCCACGGGGATATTCAAAGGCAAGTTCAACCTTTACTACGACGATGCTCAGCAAGGGCGGCTGACTCACAAGGTGGTGAGCGTGCCCTACGCGTGCGTGCTGACGCGTGTGCGCGGTACGGCTTTTGCGGGAGCGCCCGCCGGTCAAGGATATTGCCTTGTTCCGGATAACGATCCCGCTGTGACCGCTTATCGCCTGAAACGATCCTTGCCCGTCCGCCTCGAGGCCGCACCCTAGTACCTGCCAAGTGCGAGGATCATGACAGCGGCTCAAAGGCCAGGTGAAACAAGAGGGGGTTATAACGTGAAACGGTGGCAAAGGTTGCGTGCGAAAACAGCCTGCGGGCAGGGGCTCAAAGCAGCCGCTTTCGGGGTTTTGATGTTGGCTGTTCCCTTAGCGGCCGCGTCGGTGCCTTACCTCTGTGCACCCGGAGGCGGGGAGCTGACGTCTGCCGGGGCCTATGACGGGTATTTCTACCATGAGGCGGCCTTTTCCGATGACGCGGCTAGCGCCGTGTCCGTTCGAGGGACGCTGGCGCTGAAGATCACCAGTCTGACCGGCAAGCTCACGGCCAAGGCCGTGGTTCAGAAAGGGCTTCTGAGCTTCAGCGCGACCGCATGGACGCTGACGGAGTCGGATGGCACATGCCGTGCGACATTGAAAACGTCCGGCGGGGAGACCTTGGAGCTGCAGGTGCGGCAGAGCCGCATCTGGGGAACGCTCACGGGAGGAGCCATGGGAAGCGAAAGCTTTACGCTCGATGGCGCACGCAACGACTTTGGTGGCAACGCGCCCACGGCTGCGAAGGATGATCTGGACTATTATCTGGGTTATTACACGATCGCTCTGCCCTGGTATGAGCAGGTATCATCTGGAAACCTTTACGCCGCACCGCTGGGCATCGGCTATCTGACGATGACGGTGGGCAGTGGCGGGAGCGCGAAAATCGCAGGCGTTCTGGCGGATGGCACGAAAGTCTCGCAGGCCAGTCGTCTGATTTATTTCGACGACTGCAATGGCTGGGCGTGTGTGCCGTTCTTCGTGCCGCTCTATGCTAAACAGGGCTGGGTGGGCGGCCTGCTCTGGATCGACCCTGAAACGGGTGTGGTTTTCACTGACTGGGAACTTGGCTGGTTCGTGCGCTGGGAAAAGCCGGGCACGGGCCGGGACGGGTTCAGTGAACTGCTCGACGTGTGCGGCGGGTACTACAACAAAGCGCCGGCGCTTCAGGCGCACTACCGGTTCGGGGTGAGTTCATACTGTGCCGGGTTCAGTTATTATGCGGGCGGCTTCTATTGGGATATGCAGTCGACAGACATCTTTAATGAGGGAGTCGCTGTCACCGGAGCTGGCAACAGGCAGACGATGGCCAAGGGGCAGGCGCCATACCTTAGCGGAGGGGCCTACACCTACTCGGGGGAGAACAGCGCGTTGGCATCGTTGACATTCTCTTCGGCGACGGGAATTTTCAAGGGCAAGTTCAACCTCTATTACGATTACAGCCTGAGCGGAAGGCTGACACACAAGGCGGTGAGCGTGCCTTATACGGGCGTGCTGACGCCGGTGTGCAGTTCGGCGTTCAACTCGTTCCCGTATGGAGCGGGCAACTGCCTGGTTCCTGACAACGACCCCGCCGTGAGCGCTTACCGGCTTAAACGGTCGTACTGGGTCACGCTCGAAGATGCGCCGTGACGCTTTGCGGGGCGCTGCACATGAGAGCTGAGACGGGTTCCCGTCGCGCATGTTCGCGTAAGTTGAGCGTGCGCGTGGCGTGGGCTGTTCTGTAGTTTTCGTGGTCATTTTCCAATGATGAACAGCGTTGACTTTTTGCGCCCCGCCTCACATAATACTAATTTCATTGATTGTTAGAGTGTCTTTTTGGTGCTTGGCATGTGGTCGTGAGCAGCAAGCGTGTGTCTGTTGGCTTTTTGAGTATGTTTTGTTTGGTGACTTGATTTGAAAAGCGTTTAGATACCGAAACCACCGTTTTTTTGTTAAAAGGAGTCGCGCATGAATATGAAATGGGTTGTCGCCCTGTTGGCCTCGGCCGTGGTCGCCTCGCAGGTGTGTGCGTTGGCGGGTGGTGAAAAATTCACGGGGGCGGCCAAGACGGTGATCCGTCCTGTTTCGGATGCCGACGCGAAAGAAATCGCATTGCCTCGCTCCTATGCCGCAGGACTCTGGGACAAAGCGGTGCATGTTGCGTTGGGGCCTCTGGACCTAGCGGAGATCAGCCAGCAGGATGCCAAGCGGCTGAGCGAGGAGAAGACGCTGCGCATCGGTGTGGAGCGCGATCTTCCAGACGTGGTTGCGCTCTCGAAGGCAAAGAGCCGTTTGGGCCAGTGGATTGCGCTGGACGACGGTTCGCATGTTTGGCGGTTGACGGTCGGTGCGGAGGGTGCCTTCGGCTTGCGCGTTCATGTCGCCGGCTTGAACATGCCGGATGTCTGTGAGCTGCGGACCTTCGATGCACAGGACCCGGTGCAGACGCGCGGCCCTTATACGAACGCGAGCCTCAAGCGCCGCGCAAATTTCTGGACCGGCACGGTGTTCTCCGGAAGCGTCACCCTCGAGTGCTACTGCCCCCCCGGCGTCGCACCGTCGGACGTGGCCTTTACCGTCGATAAGATCGTACACGTCTACCGGAATCCGGAAAACGTTGCGAAAGAGGGTACCTGCCATAATGACGTGACCTGTTTCCCGGACTGGACGGCAACGGCCAACGGTGTGGCGGGCATTGGTTCATTGGATAACCATAATTTACTTTGGTGTACCGGTTGCCTGCTCAATGATTTAGATGACACGACGTTTGTGGACTATTTCATGACGGCCAACCATTGCGTAAGCGGACAGTCTGAGGCGGACGACACCGAGTTCTACTGGTTCTATCAGACCGCCACATGTAACGGCACGGTTCCAAGCCTGGCCTCTGTTCCCCGAACCGACGGCGGGGCCGACTATCTAGCCGGGCAGACGCGTGCGTCGGGTAACGATTTCGCCTTCTTGCAACTTCGGACGCCTCCTCCTTCCGGCGTGTCGTATGTTGGCTGGGCCACGGAGAACCCGGCTATCGGCGAAGCGGTTACCGCGATTCATCATCCAGATGGCGCGTACAAGCGGATCAGTTTCGCGACGATAAAGGCTGCTACGACAAGTGACGATTATTGGGGCGTGGAGTTCAACAGCGGCGTGACCGAACCGGGCAGCAGCGGTAGCCCGCTGTTCAATGTGTCGACGCAGTTCATCGGACAGCTCTGGGGCGGCAGTTCGGCGTGCGACTATCAGAGCGGCAACGACTTATATGGGCGGTTTGACGTTTCGTACCAGGTCATTAATCCGTGGTTAACCGGTTTCACCCTCGGCAAAGCTGTTGACTTGGACGCGCAAGCGATCATATGGAAGACAAGTGACGATGCCCCGTGGTTCGGAACGGTCAATCCCACACACGACGGAGTGGACGCCGCGCGGAGCGGGCCGATCAACAACTCTCAGCAAAGCCGGATGGAGACCGAGCTGGCCGGACCGGGAACGCTTAGCTTCTGGTGGAAGGTCTCGTGCGAGGACGCGGTGGCCAATAACTATGATTTTTTGGCGTTCGAGGTGGACGGTGTCGAAAAGTTCCGCATCGATGGCGAAGTGGATTGGCAGCAGAAGAGCGTGACCCTCGGGGCGGGGACGCATCGCGTATCGTGGGTGTACAGCAAAGACGGAGAGCGGTTCGCAGGGCAGGATTGCGGTTGGGTCGATCAGGTGGCCTACGAAATCGCGATTCCTTATGCCGTAGAAGCCGAAGCGTTGCCGTGGGCCACAGGAGGTAACGCGCCGTGGATCGGGCAATTTATGGTTTCGACGGACGGCGTGGATTCAGCACAAAGCACGATTCACGGAAACTCGCAGCAGAGCTGGATGGAGACAACCGTGGTAGGGCCCGGCTCCCTGAGTTTCTATTGGAAGGTGTCATGCGAAGACGCACCGGCCGACAATTACGATTATTTGGCCGTTATCGTCGATGGTGTTGAACAGTTCCGGATCGATGGTGAGGTGGACTGGGAGCAACGGAGTGTGGCGCTCACGGGCGGGTCGCACACGGTGCGGTGGCTATACCGTAAAGATGCCAGCCAGAGCCTTGGCTCCGATTGCGGTTGGGTTGATCAGGTGACGTACGACATGGGCATCCCGGTGGCAGTGGACGCCGAGACGCTGACGTGGGTGACGGACGGCGCCGCTGACTGGTTTGGCCAGATCGCCACTACCCATGACCGCACGGATGCGGCGCAGAACGGTGACATTGATGATGGTGAAAGCAGCGGGATAGAGACGGTTGTGACCGGCCCGGGCCAGCTTAGCTTCTGGTGGAAGGTGTCGTCCGAAGACGGTTGGGATTTCTTGCGTTTTTCGATCGACGGGGTTGAGCAAACAGGCGCGATTACCGGACAGACCGATTGGCAGCGTCAGGATTACGCGCTTGGAGCGGGCGACCACACGATACGGTGGGACTACACGAAGGATGGCAGCGTTTCAGAGGGAGACGACAGCGGATGGGTGGATCAGGTGTCCTTTTTCCCGTTGGGCGCACCGGTCATTACCCTCGAGCCCAAGGATATGGTGGTCAGCAGCGGCCAGGCGGCGACGCTGACCGTGGCTGCGGCCGGGGATGCGGCATTGACCTATCAATGGTTTTCCGGAATGAGCGGTGACACCCGTGCGCCCGTCGTTGGTGCGACCGGCGCTACGTATGTTGTTCCGCCGGTATCCGCCACGACCCCGTTTTGGGTGCGCGTCGCAAACGCCAAGGGCGCATCCGATAGCCTCGCCGCTAGGGTTTGGAAAGGCTTTGAGGTCCGCTCGCTGGCTGATCTGAAGAAGATCGGATCAGGGGTTGGCGGTTGGACACTGGGCGCGGCGTACAAGTTGATGAATGACATTGATGCCGCAGCCACCGCCAGTTGGAACGATGAGGGCTTTGCGCCGATCGGGAAGCCAAAGTCAGCCGGTGGACAGCCTTTTAACGGAGCTTTTGATGGCAACGGGTTTGTTGTCCGCAACCTGTGGATCAACCGACCCTACGAAAGTTATGTGGGCTTTTTCGGTGACCTCGGCACGGCGGCACAGGTGCGCGACTTCGGACTGGTTGGCGGCTCCGTCACCGGCTCCGTGAATGTCGGAGTTCTTGCTGCACAAAGCCAGGGCAGGATTGAGCGGTGCTATGCTGCGAGTACGGTTGCGGGTTTCATGAACGTCGGCGGTTTGATCGGCGAGCAGACTGCGAGTGGGGCGCTCGTGCAGTCTTATGCCTCGGGTCAAGTGACGGGGGTTCAAGGTGTCGGCGGACTGCTCGGCGTTGGCGCTGGCGCTATTTCTCAGTGTTACGCGACAGGAACCGTGTCGGGTGATGAAAATATCGGCGGATTGCTCGGGTATAGCGACGCTGTTCTCGAGAATTGCCGTGCTACAGGCGCGGTGAGCGGCACCGAATACGTGGGCGGACTGATCGGTGCGGGGGGGGCCCACGGCGATGTCCGCCGATGCTATGCGACGGGTGCGGTCCTGGGTGATACGTTTGTCGGCGGCTTGGCCGGATACGTTTCCGACGGCTTAGTTGTCCACTCCTATGCGTTGGGGACGGTGACCGGAATCGATACGGTCGGCGGCTTGGTTGGACTCAACGAGGGTGAGATCCTCCAGTGCTATGCGGCAGGCCTGACGAAGGGCAGCATCAGTTTTGGCGGCTTGGTCGGCGACCTCATGGGTGCGGTGACCGAATCGTATTGGGACACCGAGACTAGCTTGCAGGGCGCGTCCGTTGGCGGCGAGGGCAAAACCACTGCGCAGATGATGCAGATGGCGACCTTTGTCAGCTGGGACTTTGTTGCCGTCTGGAGCCTTTCTGAAGGCACCGGTTATCCATACCTGTTGGCGAGTTCGACGCGCGTGTTGACCTTCGATAGCCAAGGCGGGTCGCCGGTTTCGTCAGTCATTGTGACGGTTGGTCATCCGTATGGCACGCTGCCGGGTCCTGTGCGTTCAGGGTATGTGTTCGGCGGCTGGTGGACCGGACCTGATGGCGCGGGCGTCAATATGATGGCGCCGACGATTGTGTCCGCCTCGGGTGCTTATCTGCTTTATGCCAAGTGGGCGCTGTACGTCGCCCCGCCGGTTTTGCCGCCTGCACAGCCGCCGCAGCCACCTCAGCCGCCCGCGCAAGTCGATCCGTTGCGGACGGTGGGTTCCTTTGGAGGCTGCCTCTACGCGGATCGTGCGTTCGATGGACACGCTTCGGTTCCGGCTGTGCGCGGTACGCTTTCGCTCACCGTCAGCACCCTCGCCGGTAAACTTTCTGCCAAGGTGATCGTGCAGAGCGGGGCTCTCGTTTTCAACGCCACGGCTTGGCAGTCGAAGCAGACGGACGGCGCTTACCATGCCATCTTGAAGGCACGTACCGGCGAGGTTTTGGACCTTTATGTGCGGCAAAACACGGTTTGGGGTACTCTGCTGCCTCGTGTGCAGGGAGGCGAATCCTTGACGGTTGGGGGCAACCGTAACCGTTTCGCGGAACGTACGGATCTGGCGGCGCGGGCTGCTTTGGAAAGTTTCCGCGGTTACTACACGGTGGCGCTGCCTGTGGCGGACGCGCTCTCGCTGGGTGCCGCCGAAGCCGCTCCTGAGGGCAGCGGTTATGTGACGCTGACCGTGGGCAATGGAGGAAGCGTAAAGATCGCGGGCGTCCTTGCAGATGGCACCCGCCTGTCTCAGTCCAGTACGTTGCTGCTCGCGGATGGTGTGGGCCCCGAGGCATGTGTGACGCTCTTCGCCCCGCTCTACAATAAGAAGGGTTGGGTCAGTGGCGTGCTCTGGATCGACCCGGTGACGCGTACCGTGACCACCGATTTCGCTCGGGGCTGGTTTGTGCGCTGGGAGAAGCCCGGTATGGGGCCTGACGGGTTCAGTGAACGCTTGAATGCCGACGGCGGATTCTACACGACGATCCCGTCTCTGGCCGCACATTACCGCTTCAGTGCGGAAGCGGGCGATGTGAGTTACCATTATGCGGGCGGGGGCGAGGCGGGCGTTCAAGAAGCCGCCGTTCCTTCGCAGATCGGGGTCTCGGTCAACGGACTGCAACTGGCGATGACGAAAGGCGTGAAGCCGACGTTCGCGAATGGCGTGTACGAGTACTCCGCTGAAAATTGCGCGGGTACGACACTTTCCTTTACCGCGAGCACCGGACTCTTCAAAGGCGGCTTCAGTCTCTTCTATGACTTCGACCTCAACGGGCGGTTGCAGCACAGGGCTGTGAGCGTGCCTTACGCGGGTGTGTTGACGACCGTGCGGGATGCAGCCTTCATGACGGGTCCGGCGGGACAGGGGCACTGCCTGGTTCCGGATAACGACCCGGCCGTGCGCGCGTACCAGTTGAAGCGTTCTTTCAAAGTCGAACTCGAAGCCGCACCGTAACGGTACGGGTTTTTGAACCCAGTGTCAGGCTGACGATAAAGCGCGATTCGAAATGAATCGCGCCAAGGAGGAGTTCGAATCAATCCCCATAATCCTTTCGGTTGGAGAGATTACGATTAGCCTAATGCGGGCCGCGCCCGCAACCCAGAATCATCACCACGAAGAGATGATTGATTCAACTCCTAACTCCCAACTCCTCCTTGGGTGCGGCCTGCCCGTCTTTTCTACTTGGTGTCTTGGCCCCTTTGTGTTTCAATGAAAATCAATCGTATCTTTAAGGGGGAGTCATTATGCATCACCGTATCATGCGCACCATGATGTTGGCCGCGCTGTCATGCGCAAGCAGCGCTTTCGCGTTCAATCCGCCGAAGGACAAGCAGGAGGGGGTCACGCTGAGCGTCGAGGGCGTGACGGAGAAGGTTGCGACGGATAAGCCGTTCGCCTTCACGGTGACGCTCAAAAACGAGAGTGCGAAGCCGGTCGGTGGAATGGTCAAGCTGTGGCTCAACGACGATTGGCAAGTGGTCGGCACCAATGCGGTGATGCTCTCGGCCGAGCCCGGCGCGAGCGCGACGATCACCTGTTCGGCCCAGGCGCGCAACACGGTGCTGAGCGCGCTCTATCCGGTTCACGCCAAACTCGCTCTCGCCTTGAACGGCAAGACGGTCGAACTCCACCCCATCGCGATCTTCGAGGCTGAGCGTCCCGCGGCGACAAAGGCGGCGGTCGCGTTTACGGAATGCGTCCTCGCTGATGGTGTGCTGCGCCTCGACAGCGGTGCCGTACGCCAGGTGTTTATCCGCCAGAAGGAAAAGATTACGGATCTGGGCGTGAATTTTTCCGGGTCAGACGCGGCGAGCGGCACCCAGATGAGCCGCGACACCAACACGCGCGGCGGCGTTTCACGTGCGGGATTCGCCATTCACCCAGCCTATCGCGGTGCGCCTGGCGTGACCTGGAACGATTTCAAGCTGGCTCTGCCTGCACAGAAGCCCGCCGTGCTAAAATTCTTCACCGCCCTGCGGGACAGCAGCGCCACCGAGCCCGCAAGCGACGGCACAGAATTCAAAGTGTTCGTGGTCGGCGCGGACAACGTGGAGAAAGAACTGTTCACGCGCTTCAGCGCCAGTAAGGAGTGGGAACCGGCCGCCGTGGATCTCGGACCGTATGCGGGACAGCACATCACATTGCGTCTATGGACCGGGCCGGGACCGAAGAATAACACGACCTGTGACCAATGCTATTGGGGCGACCCCGTCATGACCGTGGGTACGCTGCCAGCCCTCGCGACTGAGGCGCAGTGGCAGGCACGCGAGCAGGAGGCGGTTGCCCGCGCCAAGTTGGCGATGACAAAAAAGCCCAAGCGCGGCACGGGCATCTTCCGCTTAGACGTCAGCGGCCAGCGCTTCGGCGCGGCGGTGGTGTTGGGTGAACAGGGGCTGACCGACGGCGTGATCGCGTTCACCGACGGCACGCGTGCGCTGACCTATCGCGGGTTCACGTGCGAGATCGACAAGGCCGCTGTCGGCGGTGTCGAAAACGGTCAGCCCGTGATCGGCGTCGAGGCCGCGTCCGAGGGCGACGCCTGGCAGGTGACGCATCGTGTGTCGCGGCCAGGAGGCACCGTGCCGGTGCGGGCGACGCTCCGCGCCGACGGTGGAGCGCTGCGCATCGCATGGGACATGCCGGGCGTCACGCGTGATGTGCGCGGCCAGCCCCGCTACACGCGGCTGGGCATCGGCGCGGCGAGTGAGCCGGTCTGGCGCGCCTATGCGGGCTTCGGCAATGTCATCGAGCGGCCGGGCGCATTTGACCTGCATGGCGGCGG
This sequence comes from Kiritimatiellia bacterium, assembly GCA_038219365.1. Classification (GTDB taxonomy): domain Bacteria; phylum Verrucomicrobiota; class Kiritimatiellia; order RFP12; family UBA1067; genus JAHFSX01. Next base: position 12,874 of record JBBRJN010000009.1, read on the forward strand.
GTTCGGCCTCAGCACGCGCCACATCGGCGCGGACTACACCAACGGGCTCAGCTTGGTGCAGGCCTGCGATATTTTTCCCGACCGCCTGACACATGCGCCCGCCACGCAGCGGTTTGCGTTCGAGACCTCGCACGATGCTGGCTTTCTGTTCGTCCCCTCAGCGAAGGGTGCCTTTGCGGCCGCGCGTGTATACCGTGGCCTGAGCGGCTTCAAGAAAGGTCCGGGCGTGGATGCGCTGGAGGGTCGCATGTGTCTTGACCAGTGGGGCGGCGATTATCTCGTTGCGGCCGGCGACCTGAAAGAAGCGGCTAAGTACGGTGTGACCGATGCGATTTTCGTAAAGCATGTGTGGCAGCGCTGGGGCTACGACTACCGTCTGCCTGAGATTTATCCGCCCGCAGGCGGGCTGGAACCGTTCCTCGCCATGCGTACGGCAGCGGAAAAAGCGGGCATGCTCTTCTGTCCGCACGACAACTACATCGATTTCTATCCCGATGCCGAGGGATACAGCTACGACTCCATCGTTTTCCACGAAGACGGCCGCCCCATGAAGGCCTGGTTCAATAAAGGCCGCGACGCGCTGAGTTACCGCTGGCTGCCACACGGGTTCCGGCCCTGGCTGGAGCCCAACATGCGGCTGATGCACGACGGGTTCGGTCCGGACAGCCTATTCATTGATGTGTTCACCGCAATCTCACCCTTTGACTACTACGACCGCGCCGGTACCTTCTATCCCCGCACGCGCACGACCCGCGAGTGGCGCGACGCGTTCGACACCTGCCGCGCGATGCTCAAGAAAGGCGCGCCCATGCTGAGCGAGGCCGGTACCGACGCCCTGATCGGCTCGCTTGACGGTGGCGAGGCGGACCACTTTCCAGTGTCCCGCTGGATGAAGGAGTTCAGCGACGCTGACCGCACGCCGTGGCACGACATGGCGACCCACGGGAAGATGGTGCTGCTCGCGGGTGGGCTCGGGCCGCGCTACAGCGCCGAGGACTGGGAAGACCACGCGGGCAAGCCTCTGCATGGCTATGGTAGCGATGATTATCTCTCCAACACCGTGATGGGCGGGCGTAACCCCATGGCTGACGGGCCCTTCTCGCGCCGTGCGGTGATGACCTACTGGCTCTTACACGACGTGTGCGGCGTGTTGGCCCGCGCGGATTTCGAGGCGCACGAGTTTGGCGCGAGCGTGCGGCAGCAGCATACGACGTTTAGCGATGCCGGACAGGTCTGGGTCAATCGCGGTTCCAATCTCGTCTGGACGGTGGCGGACGGCAAACTGCTGCCCGCGTATGGTTTTTATGTAGCTACGCCCGATGCGCAGGCCGGCGTGGTGCTGATCAACGGGCAGCGTGCCGGGTTCGCGAAATCCGAGAAGAGCTACTTTGCCGATGCCCGCCCCGTGCATAATCCGCTGCGGAAAATGCAGGTTGAATCTTCCGCTGCGGAGGGGAAATATCTCGGTAACGGCGTGTTTGAGGTCTCCTTCAACTGGAACGTGCTGGATCCCGTCTCGGAGGGCTATGCGCCCTTCATCCACGTCTGCTCCACCACGGGTAAAACGGGCAATGCCGAGCGGATCGCTTTTCAGGCCGACATGAAAGTTGATCGCACGCTGCTTACGCGTGCGGGCCGTTTTACTGCGAAAGCTCGCATTGCGGTGCCGCAGGGGCTGCCTGCGGGCGAGTACAAGATTCGTTACGGACTTTATCGTTCCGCCACAGGCGACCGGCTCGCGATCCGGGGGCCGTCCGACGGCGGCCAGCGTATTTGCGGCGGTGTCCTGAAGGTCGAAAAGAGCGGCGACGCCTTTACCGCCGGAACCTTCGCGCTGGAGACGACGGCGGCCGATGATCAAGCGCTGGGGTTGAACGTCGACAAGAAGATGCTCGACTTCGGCCCGCTCGTCACGGATGGCGCGTTCCGTTTGCTGCATGCCGACCGCAAGGCGTGGCAACTCATCCCGCTGCCCGGTTCCAACCCGTTCTGCGTGGAGATCAAGCTGGCCGAATTCGGCGCCAAGCGCGCGACGGTCAAGGCGGTTGAAAAGAACGAGCCGTTCAACGCCGCCGCGAAAGATCCGGAGTGGGTCCAAGACGGTGCGCTGCTGCGCCTCGCGTGTGATGGCCAGTCCTTTGCCTACCGCATCTTGTTCCAATGAGCTCCAAAAAAGAGCGAGAGACGTTTATGCATAGCCAGCCTTTTGAGAAAGGAGCCCGTTTCTTCCACGGCCGGCGCGTGTTTGTGCTGCTTGTCGCCCTGTGGGTGCTGACCCTCGCCGGCATCCAAGCGATTCCGCTTGAGACGCACGAGGCCTTCGTGCTGGCCACGGCACAGGAGATGCAAACGGGCGGCGACTGGGTTCTGCCGCGCTTCAACAGTGAGCTGCGGCTGACCAAGCCACCGCTCAACTATTGGGCAACCTTGCTTGTCTCAGCGATTGACCCGTCACGTGACGACATCCAAATTTATCACGGAAGGCTCGTTTCGCTGTTCGCCGTGCTGCTGATGGTTCTGCTTACAGCCAAGGCGGGTGGAAAACTTTACGGAAAAGAAACCGGGGTTCTGGCCGCCGTGATGCTCCTGTGCTCAAGCGGGATGTTGCAGCTTTCCCACAATGCAAAACCGGATGTCCTCTATGCGGCTCTGTGTACTCTCCAACTTTTCGCGTGGGTTGAGGCCTGGAAGGCAGACACGCCGTCCCGGCAAAGGGGGTGCGCCCTGCTCGGCTGGGTCGCAGTCGGTCTCGCCACGCTGACCAAGGGCCCGCAGGTTCCCGCCGTCTTTCTGCTCGGGCTGCTCGTTTTCCTCCTCTCCGGACCGGACCGTCGGCGTGTGTTTCAGATTCTGAGGCCGGTTAGCGGGCTTATCGTGGCCAGCCTGCTGGTGCTGCCCTGGTGGCTCCTTCTCCAGCAACGGTTACGGGCGCTCGGCGTCGATGTTGCCGACAGCCAGCTCTCCGGGTCGCTGTTACATAATCTGGCCAGTTGGAAGGAACTGCTGGGCGTGTATTATCTGTGGCAGACCCTTGTTCAGATGCTTCCCGTCAACCTGCTGCTGATTTTGATTCTCCCGCAATTCATCAAGAAAGACAGGCCGGTCATGCAGCCGGCCACGCGGCTGCTGGCCTGCGTGAGTATCGCCCTGCTCATTTTGTTCACGCTCGGGGGGCATTACCGGAAGCATTATCTTTTGCCACTGCTGCCCGTGTATTCCGTTTTTCTGGCCAACAGCGCCCGTTTCCTACGATTCCAAGGCGTGGACGGAATTTTAAAAAAAGGGCTTTGGGCGGTTGCGGCCGTAGGTGCTGCCGTCTGTGCGGGGTTCATGGTTTGGAGAGGTGAATACGGCGTGCTGGGCCTGTATGTCGGCGTGGGCCTTCTGGTCGCCCGCTTGCTGAAGCTGGAACTGGCCGGTTCCTTTCGGGAGCAGCCTGTTTTCATCCGGCAACTGCTGGTGATGACCGCGGCGCTGACGGTATTGGGAGCGGGATTCAATGCCTATTTGCCAACCGCGCTGTGGCAGGAGAAAGAACAGGATTTTAAGCGGAGCATCGGGAAGCGGCTTTCAGAGAACGACCGGCTCGTCTGCTGGAAAACCTCGGTCAATATCCTCCCGTATTTCGTCAGGCAACCCGTTCGCGCCTTCACTGAAGAAGACAAGCTGCTGGCGTATGTCAAGGAAACCCAGAGCAGCCATCCTGTTTTCGCGCTCATGTCGGCCGGTGAAATGCCCTCGTTCAATGCGTTTTTCAAGACCCGGACGCGACAGACCTTTATCAACAAAAAGAAGCCGACGAAAAGCCTAGCGTTTGTTGAAATACTGGGGCTTCAGGTTCCCCCGCCCGCGCACAAGCAGGAGTAGGGACGGGAA
>JBBRJN010000010.1:0-16464 GCA_038219365.1 Kiritimatiellia bacterium
GGCGGACGGCTCGGGGATCCGTCCCTGCCGGACGCGGCCACACACGACGGGTAAAAGGTAAGACGTAAGAGGTAATAGGTCATAGCGGATGCGGCCACACGAAAGGCTCGCCACCGTGACGCTCCCATGACGCTAGTGCGCCACTGGTAGGGACATTTCCCCGAAATGTCCGCCGGTCCCCGCGGCGACGCATCCGCTTGCCTGGACCGGCGGACGGCTCGGGGAGCCGTCCCTACCGGACGCGGCCACACGCCTGGAACACGGGACGCGGCGACACGAAAGGCTCGCCCCGGTAAAAAAACGCCTTCTACCGCTTAACTTTCTACAGAAATAACGCCCCCCTTTTTGCTTATAAACCCCGATCAGGTTTGATAACCTAGTTCCGCTTGCATTTTAGGTGTTAACTGAAAAGGGAAACAGGTATGAAAAAGAAAATTTTGTTTGCCGCGGTGGTGGCGGTGTTGGCGAGGCTGTCGGGTTTCGGTGCGGACGGCACCTGGAGTGCGGCGTCGACCGGGAACTGGAGCGACTCCACGAAATGGCTCAATGGGGTCATCGCCAATGGCGACACCAGTGCCGCCGTTTTTCCGTTCGGGTACGACATCACGCCCAATCAGGCTGTTTCGCTGAACCGGATGACGATCAAGGCGTTCAACTTCCGGCTTGTGAATTCGCCGGCAAACGTGTTCACGATGAAGAACACGCCTGTAATCGAAGTTGATCCCTTCCCCTCCCGCGGCTACGGAATTTATTTCAACCAGCCCATTGTCGGCGATGGCAGCGTGCTGACCATCAAAGGCAGCAGCATCAACCTTGAATCATCAGCGGTCTTCACGAATTTCTCCCGGGTGGATCTACAGGGTGCGCTTTCGTTTTCGCCCCGTAGTTCGAGACCGATCACGGACGGGGATCTGCGCATGCTCGACAGCCGGATCAACAACAATTCGCCGCAGAGTACGGGATTTGTTCCCGCGGGCGGAAAGCTGATCATCGGCGCGGGGCAGAACGTGGCTCGCACAGGCTATTCGGAGATTATGACGTTGCCAGCGGTGATCGAGCGCGAAGCGCAAGGCACGCTGCAGATCACGCTTCCGGGTATTATCCGGATGTTCCTGGCTGACGCGTCGACGCTGACGAACGCCGAGGGCCGTCTGCCGACCTGGCTGCTTCGGGATAGTGGCGGCTTTTATAGGTTCGCGACCCATACCGTAGCGGGTGGAATCGTCGAGTTCCCCATCGCCAAAACGGTTTTGACGACGGCAACAGATGCGGATACGATTCGAGTCACCAACTCCGTCGCGCTCACCCAGAACACCAGCGCGGGAGCGTTGTGGGTGTCTTCCTCCGCCGTGGATTTCGCGGGCCAGACGCTGACGCTCGGCTCGACCGGGATGCTCGGCGCGCTGATGCTCGACACCAGCCTGTCCGGTAATTCCGGGGCCGTGACGTTCACGGGCGCCGAAGGGCTCGTCGTCCTGAACAATTCCGCTTCGGTGCAGCCGAAGGTCACGGGGCCGCTCGCGCTGAGCGTCCTTGCGGGAATGGACAACATCAATGTGACAAAAAGCAACACGCTCCTGTTGAACAATGCGGCGAACGATTTTTCGGGCGGCCTCCACATTTTGGTCGGCACGGTGAGCTCGACCAATGTCCCCTCGGCGTTCGGCACCGGCCCCATCTATGTCCGCGGCCAGGTCGGGACCTACACGGAATTGACTCCGACTGATCGGATCGCCTTCGGGGGGCAACTCTATGTGCAGAAGGGAACCTTGACCAACGGGTTATTCCTGGCGGGTGCAGGATCGGAATTCGCGCTTGCCGCGCTGCGTCTGGGTCCCGGCACGAAGGTCGAGTCCTCCATCAAGCTGACCGAGGCGGCCGCGATCCGTTCGGACCCGGGCCGGTCGGAAATCTCCGGAATCATCTCGGGCGACTATTCGGTTCGCCTCTGGCCTGATGTGTCCGGCGTGCTGGCGCTTTCGGGAATGAATTCCTACACGGGCGGAACGATGATCGTGGCACCGGCCATGGCCGGGACCGTCCCTGGCGTGGTTCAGGTCGCCTCGACGGGCTCGCTCGGGTCCGGGCCAGTTCTGAACAACGGCACGCTGGTGCTGGATAAAAGCAACTACTCCTTTGACGCTCCGCTGACCGGCAGCGGGACGTTCATGCAAACCAACACTACGACGGTGACGTTCTTGAACGCCGTGTCGCAAGGGGTCCTCTTCGTTGACAAGGGAACCGTGGCGGTGAACGGCGCAACCAACTCTTTCGGGGTGCTCATCGGCCAATCCGGCCGAATCGAAGCCGCGACCGATACCGTCGTCGTGCTCGGCACCAACTCCACCCAGACCGGCATTTTCTACGGGACCCTCGCGGACGGCGCTGGCACGGTCAGCCTTGTCAAGCGCGGCACCAACACCCAGGTGCTTGCGGGAACTTGCTCCTACAGCGGCGAGACGATCGTGGAGGCGGGAACGCTCCTCCTCGCAGGCGACTTCTCCACCGAGATGTTGCCGACGCTTTCAATCGCCCCCACGCTCTCGCTCAATGCGGCCAACTACAATGCGAGCGTTACGACTAATGCATCCGGTGCCGTCACGGCCTGGGCCAGCAAGGGCGTCATTCCGGCCACCTTCACGCAGAGCGATCCCGTGCTGATGCCGGTCTATGACGCGCAGGCGATGAACGGCCTCGGCGGCATCCGCTTCAGCGGCGTGAAAAACGACGACGGGACCGCCGTCACCAACCGCCTCTCCTGCACCGCCTCCGGGAGCTTCACGCAGCAGACGGTATACGCCGTGAGCCATCCGACCGCACAGCGGCTCTTCGCCGGGCTGATCGGCTCGACCGGGGCCGACAACGGCATTCGGCTGGGCTACGGAGACGGCTGGGATGCCGGATTCGCGAAATGGGGCGTGACCGGCATCGGAAACTTCGCGATCAACGGCGTCGAGCGGACGAGCGCGTTTTCATTTACTAAGCCGCACTTGCTGAGGACCGCCGTGGACGCGGCACAGATTATCGGTTCATCTCTTTCGGTGGGACAGTACTTCGATAACTCGGGTACTTATCCCCGGGCTCTCAACGGCAGTATCGGCGAAATCCTCATGTATCCGCGCCGTCTGATGCCTGCGGAAGATAGCCTGATCACGAGCTACCTGATGAACAAGTGGCGGATCGGCACCTACGTTGCGCCCGCCCGGATTCTGCCGGATGCAACGGCGATGACGATTCGTAAGGGGGCGGTTCTCGATTTCAACGGCACCAGCCAGACCTTCGCCTCGCTCGTCAGCGAAGGAACCTTGCGCAACAACAGCACGAACCCCGTGACCGTCACGTTCTCATCCGGAAACATCTCGGGTGCTGTCGAGGGGCGGATCAATTTCGTCAAGGTCGGCAGCGGCGCGCTTGTTGTTTCGCTGCCGGAGAATAACGTGTTCAGCGGAAAGCTGACCGTGAGCGAAGGCTCCGTGGCGCTCAGGAACTGGTGGTCGGACCCGCTGCCTGACATTTCGGGGCTGACTTTCCATCTGGATGCCGCACGCCTCCAGAATCTTACAACCAACGCCCAGAACGAAGTTGTCACGTGGAAAAACACCGGCGTCTCCGGCGGCGATTTCATCCGCGACACCTATGCGCCTCCCACAACCCCTCCGACCTTCAGCGCGGCGGCTTTCGGCGGCCGCAAGGGCGTCAAGTTCAATGGAACGGACATAACCGTCACCAACCGCCTCAGAAACACCGCCAACACGATCGGACGGACATTCTTTTTTGTGACGCAGACAGACGCTTACACTCCAAATGGCGCGATCTTCGGGCCGCTCAACTCGGACTACGGCATCCGGCTTAGCACCGCAACGAGCTGGGGTCTCTACCGTAACGGAGCCACAGACGACGGGTTCGGGTTCGGCACGAACTTTTTCATCAATGGCGTTCAGAACATGACGAGTTTTCAGGTCGGAAAGCCCTATCTCCTCACGGCGCGGTCCAACCGCGACAACTGGAACACGCAGTGGGCTCTCGGCTGCTGCGTCGTGGTCGGCAGTCAGGCCCGGGCATACAACGGCCTCATGGGTGAGGTCATCGCTTACAGCCGGTTTCTCACGCCGGCTGAGCAGCAGAGCGTCGAGGCGTATCTGACCCGCAAGTGGATGGGAACCATAACCGCTGATAACAATATCCTGCCTCTGACAACCGCGCTGGAGCTCGGAGCCTCGGGCACGTTGGATCTGGGGCAGATGGGCCAGACGTTCTCCGGCCTTTCCGGCTCGGGCGGTTCCGTCACGAACGGGACGACGACGCTGGGCGGCACGCTTGAGGTGACCGTGGGCCAGGACGGAGCCGTCACGCCATTCTACTTCAGCTCGATTATTCTGTCGGATGGCTTGAACATCGTTTTCAAGAACGGGCTTCCCGCCAACGGCACGGTCATCCTTGCAGGCGGTTCTGTTACCGGCAATCCCTCCACGTTCACTCTCCCGCCCGGCTTCTCGGTGAGTTTGAGCGGCAACATGCTGGCCGTTTTCCGCAAGGGAACGACCCTTTTGGTGAAGTGACCGGTCCCTCGCGGCTTGCGAAAACCCCTGCACGAATGCGTTTTCTGTCTTGCGCACGGTTTTCGCGTGCTTTGCGAACGCTGTTTTGAAGAGTGCCGTGTTGGCGGGGACAGGGATGAGCACCTGCGCCTGATTCTCGGCGAGGAGCGCGAGGTTGGACGCCGAGAAACAGCCGCAGTCCATCTTGAGCAGCGGGGCGTCGAGCCCGAGCGCGCGGACGGTCTTCACCGCGTTGAGCAGCGTGGAGATGTCCGGAACGCTTCCCTCCACAAGCCGCAGGGCGACCGGCATGCCCTTCTCCTCGATCGCGGTCATCTGGAGGTTGACCTGCGGCAGTGACTCGCGGTCGCGGTTGTATCCGTGGTTCGCCCAGCCGTCAAGCCCGGAGCAGGTCGAGACGCTGGTCGTGTCGACGAGCACTGTCCGCGATTCGGCCTTGCAGCGTTTGAGCGCGGCGCGCTGGAAATCCAGGCGCATGTCGGCGCTGGAGGCGCACCCGCATCTGAAACACCTGCAGCCGGAAAAAGCCCGGCGGCAGGCGGCGCGGAAGCGCCAGCGCCTTAGCATGGCGAGACGTGGCAAGATGGGAAGCCTGTAGACTGTAAAGCATCCAGTCAAGACGGATCACCATCTACGGCAGCCCTACGTGACCAAGTCCTCAGCTTTCCGCACACAGCCGCAACTGCCTGCCGAGTGGAAGACCGCCATTCCGAGCGTCAGCGGTCCTACACGCCCGACAAACATGAGTGCGGTGATAATGAGTTTGCCCGCGCACGTGAGTGCGCCTGTTATGCCCATGCTGAGCCCGACCGTACCAAGCGCCGATGCCGCCTCGAACATGATCTTGAGATAATCGGGATGTTCCGTCAACGAAAGCAGGAATACGCCGGTCCAAAGGACTATGATGTACAGCGTGACGGACGCAACGGCGCTCATCAGACGATAAAGGGGGATCGCGCGTTTGCAGAACGTGACCTCCTCCGCATGCCCGCGAAGCGTGCTGACCAAGAGCCCCAGCAGAGCCGAGAAGGATGTTGTCTTGATGCCGCCACCGGTTCCGCTCGGCGACGCGCCGATCACCATGCTCACGATGATTACCGTAATCGAAGCGGCCGAAAGCGTGCCGATGGGAATGGTGTTGAACCCCGCCGTTGACGAAGCCGTCATGATCTGAAACAGCGAAACGCAAAGCCGCTTGGGCCACGGCAAGTGGGCTATTTCCGGTTCGCAGAACAATAGAACGGGAGAACAAACGAGGAGCACAAGCGCCGTCATGAGCAGGATCGTCTTGGAAGTGAACGTGATCCGATGGCCCCTGCGGGTGCATGCAAGGAAAGCGTCCTGCATGACAATGAAGCCGATCGCGCCTAAATAGCAGAGCGTTCCGATAACGGCATTGACAACGACATTGTCGCGAAAGCCTTCCAGGCTGTTGTTGTTCAGGCTGAAGCCAGCCGTCGCGAAGGACGAGACGGAATGGAATACGGCGGACCACAGGGGATCTGGCACCCCGGATTGCTTGAATTCCAAATAGAGAGGAAGAACGCCCAACGCCTCGATGACGAGAGTGAACACGACGACGTGGCGCACGAATTGGGACATCCAGAACCCTTGCGGCAAAGCAAACTGGGTGGACAGGATTCCGTGTCGCACGCCGGAGAACCTTTCCTTCCGAGAAAGGATGATGAACGATGTGATGGTCATGTAGCCGAGCCCGCCCAACTGCATCAAGACCAGAATCACGAACTGGCCGAAAAAGGTGTAAGAATCCGCTACGCTGACCGTCGACAGGCCGGTCGTCGACATAGCAGAGACAGTCGTGAACAGGTTGTCGACCAGAGTGATCGGCAATTTTTGCGAGAGCGGAAGGGCCAACAGAGCCAGTCCTATAACCACGTAGGATAAAAAGCCCATGGAGAGCAACTGAAAGGGCTTCAAGGAATCGAGAAAAGCCAAAAGAGTGCGGGCGCGTTTCATATGTTGTTTAATTTTATGCTGTCTGGATCACGGTGTCAAATCGCCGCTTTCACTACATTTTCACGCAGCCGTCCACACGGTGAGACAGGCGAAGGCTGCAAGGAGAAAAAGCAGTCAGAGATTAGAGATCAGAGCTCAGAGGATAGAGGTCGGAGATGCGGAGACGCTGAGGAAAGAGACGGCGCGGGCTGCGGGGACCGGGGATGTTTCGCGCAGAGGCGCAGAGACGCAGAGGAAAGAGGCCGCAAGAGCGGCGGTGATGCTGGAGTTGGGGGAGAGGCGGAAGCGCGGGTTCGCGGTCGGCTGATGAATCTGGAGACCGTCAAGGTGTACGACGCGGCGGGTTGACGCCAGAAAAGAACGCAAGGAACGCATAGCGAGGGAAGACGACTTATAGACTCTCGGTTATTGAGTTTTATTGCTACGCTTGCCCACGTTCTTCTTGTCCAAATAGCCTTCGGGTTTTTCCAGCAGATAAAGCTGCTTGTAGCTTTCCTCTTCCTGTGATGAGAAGGCTTTGTTCAATGTCGTCTCGATCACCGAGCCGTCAAAATCAGGATATAACGCCGACAAAGGGAAGATGGCTTTTTTAGCCAACTCGTAGTATTCGGGGTCTATTTCAAATCCGATAGAATCGTATCCTATGATGGTCGCAGCGGCCAATGTTGAACCGCCACCCATAAACGGGTCAAGAACAACGCCGCGCCCTAGCGGAAGTAAAGAGCGTACAAAAATCCGCATGAGATGTTGGGGTTTAAGCGATGGATGGTCAACGATGTCACGCTCGCAGACCGGTGTCTTAAAACTTGGGATCACATCCGGAAGCGGTTTGCAACCTTCCAACATCCGCAGCCCGCCTGTATCCCATTTTCGCAAATTCTCAGCCACTGTCTTTTCGGAGATTGGTTTGCGAAAGAGCATCCAGGGCTCGTAATTTCCCCGAGGCGTTACGCAAACATCGGGAAATTCTTGCTCGGCGTTCTTGGGACGGTCGCCGCCGCGGAATCCGTGATAGATGCGCAGCAATGTCCCCCTGTTTTCAAAATTCTCAGAAACCATGGCGCTTTGCACATACATTTGCAGTGTCGGGTTTCCGGCGATCAAAACATGCCCGCCTGGGCGAAGCTTAGGCCAAAGCACAGCCGCCCACTTCTTGAAAAAAACCTCGATTTCTTTGCGCTGATCTGTAGAAAGCACCGTAAACCGAGGCAGTGGACGCCGCTTGCAACCGTCCCAATTAGGGGGTAGCCGCCAAACACCACCCCGACCGGCTCTTAGCTTCTCAACTTCGCCAGCAGAGAACTCTGTTAATCCGTAAGGCGGGTCTGTACAAACGGCATGAATGGAATGGTCTTCAAGACCCTTCATCAGGTCGATACAGTTGCCCAAAAGCAGAGTCGGTTTTTTCATTTGTTCAACTATAGTTGAAAGACGGTTCAGACGTCAAGTGCTACATTATCCAACATGTCAACTCAAACTAACGTCCTCATCGGGAACGCGTTTCGCACCTTGCGGGAGGCTGCGGGACTTTCGCAAGAAAAAGTCGCTGAAAAGGCTGGAATCAGTTACCAGTATCTATCCGCTGTCGAAAATGGTAAAGAGAATTTTACGGTCGGCGTCTTGGAGACATTGTCGCATGTTCTAGGTTCGGATGTACCTACGCTCATTCAGCATGCGTTTTCAGCGGCAGACGCTTTACCTGTCGTGTGTCCATGTTATTTTCTGAACTCGGGAGCGCTACCCCCTACTCTCACAGTCGATCACCTTGTTGCTGCGTTGAACGAGACCCATAAGGTAATTCGTCTAATAAATGAGACGTTAAAGAAAGTTTCGAATAGGCCGTTGTCTGCATATATCCAACGCAACAATTTCAGCGGCATCGTATCAAACATCTTGTGTGATTCGTTCTCGCGGTTTACGCCTTACCACCATAACCATGACCAGCGTTACCCTGATTTGATCTGCAAGGAAATCCAACCAGAGACAGGGCTGGAAGTCAAATGCACCATGCGGGCAAACAAAGGTGGCGAGAGTCATAACGGACACTCGGGCTGGCATGTGATCGCGTGCTTTAGCCTCGATGAAACGTCTGGCGACATTAAATTCATTCAGATCATGTTTGCCGATCTTGTTGGGCATGGACAGCCGGGTGCAGACTGGAAATATCAGAAGAGCAAGGTCAATAAAACAACCGGGAGTCAACGCACCGAGACTTACATAACAACGTCGGGCGGAACGGCGAAATTGCGTCGCGGAACCGTCTATTTGGACACTTCCATGATTGACACCTCTCGCCGTCGCACAGTCACGACGAAACAAGGCAAACGCAAGCCTAAACAGAAGAAATAGGGTGGGTAAGACCAACCGTCTACGGGCGAGTCAGGCGTGATTGTTCACTGCGTTATGACCGCTAACCCTTTCTAAAACACCCCACACAGACAAAAGGGGCGCACGGGCAGAAATGCCGGTGCGCCTTTTTGTTTTTCGCGCGGACTAAATGTTGATAATCGGCGTTAGGTATAGGGCGGTTGAAACATTCTACAGGAGGGTCTTATGGGCGAAGAGGTGAAGAAGGTTGAAGGCGGCGCGGGTTCCGACGATCGCGTGAAGTCGCTGGAAGAGGCGCTGTCGCTGGAAAAGGCGAAGAACGAGGTCCTGATGGAGCAAATCCTCAAGTCGGAGAACACGCTCGCCGAGAAGGATGTGAACGGCTTTGAGGAGGATTAGGGATGAGTCAGAGTGATACGAGGGTGGGATCGCTGCGCGTGCTCGCGGGCGAGGATTTGAGGAACCTTGAGGGGCGGCTTGTGGTGCTGACGCACGACACGGGCGTGCCCGAGGTTAAGCTCCCTGCGGCCATCGGTGCTTACGCGCTGTATGTGCTGTCGGACGGCGCGGCGGATGCAGCGCTGGTGGACGTGCTGCCGCTCGAACCGGGCGTGAACGTGCGGCTCACGCTCAAGGGGACGTGCAGTCCCGGCGACCTGTTGGTGCTTGCGGACACGGGCACGGGGGCGGACAAGGGCAAGGTGCGTGCGCTTCAGGCGGCGAACGGGACGTGCCGCGGCCTCGCGATCGCGGAGGAGAAGGGCGTGGACGGCCAGTACATCCTGGCCCGGCCCGCCATGATCGGGAATTCGTAGACAACGGCACGCCGTCCATCCAGACGCGGCTGGCGCGGCACGAGATGGTGATCCGTGCGCTGCTGTGGGTCGTGTCCGTGGCGGCGGGCACGGCGATTGCGGGGATCGTATCCGCCGGTTTCATGCTGGCCAAGCTGTTGGCCAAGACGGGCGGTATTTAATGAAGGCGTGCAGGCGCGGCCCCGCCAAGTGCGGGACGAAGGCACAGGAGCGGGCGTGGATCGTCGAGTCGTTCGACGTGTTCGGGGTCGGCATTCTCGAACGTGCTGAGATCCTCGAAGCCTTGGACTCAGGCGCGTGGGACTGGTAGAGAGGGTAAGCGAAGACAAGCCCGCATGCTGTCTGAGGCTATAAAATAAAAAAAACCCAATAAAACGTTTGTTTTACAGGGCTTTTGACTGGAGCCAGCAATCGGGTTCGAACCGATGACCTCATGATTACAAATCAAGTGCTCTACCAACTGAGCTATACTGGCTTAAACTGCTTATTATAAAAGGAAAGAACAGGCCCACTTACCAAAAGGTCAGGAAAGTAAACCGTGCGATAATACGACAGCGAGGCTGCTCATATCAAGCCGAAACGCAGCACAATGGAAAACAACACCATCTCGCTTCAAGATTCCCAACCATCTGCATGCGACATTGCGAGTTAAGACGCTGACAATACGATCCAGAGAGGACGCAACCGAGAAATGTGGGAAGAGCTAAAGGTCAAGGTGTCGGTTTATGATTTAGGGTGGGGGAATGATGCGGCTGAGCGCGGCCGCAGTGGATTCCCGGGGGGTGCCGCAGAAAGGCTTGTCCGCGAAGGAGAGCCCGGCATGCGCAGCCTCTTCAACGATGATGTGCAGGTAGTCGGTCATGTGGTGGGCCGTGTAGGGATTCACATCGTGGAAGGAGATGATGATCGGGTATGGCTCGATGCCCGCCGGTTTTTCAACAAGGCGGTTCCTGATGGCTGTCAGCAGCTTGCGCATGTGACTGCGGCGCCTTGGACTGCTGTTGATCCCATAGATAACCCCGTCATGAGCGGGAACGTCGGCCATCAGCATGTTGAGAGCCAGGTCGCGGTAAATCGCGCGCGTCACCGGATTCGACACCCCGTAGGGTGGCCGGACAAAGACAGGCTCCTCGCCGCTCACCCTTTTCAAAAGCTGCTTGCCATCAGCCAGCAGCGTGACGAGTTCGTTCGTCGGCATTTTTGTGTGATCGACATGGCCGCGCGGCGAGACGCTGTGAAGGCCGACGAGTTGGCCGTTTCGGGGAATCTCCCGCAGGACGTCCATGCCTTTGGGCTTCGAAGCGCCGCGGGGGTGCTGCGTCTGAATGAAAAAGATCGCGCAGATGTTTGTCTGGATGTCGTTGACGGCCAGCTGATTCAGAATGGCAAGGGTGGGGTTGTAGCCGGTCCGGGCGCTCGGGCCGTCGTCGAAGGTGATCAGGAATTTCACCCTCGGGTTTGTTGCCGGGTTGTTGGGCAGGCTAGGTCGGACCGATTGGCAGGCGCACAGGCAGCCCATCACGAGCAGGGCACCGACGTTTCGGGCTATTTGCAGTGTCTTCCACGTTCTTATACGTCACCTCGTTGCGAGTCTGTTGTTGCTGCGGGCAAATTTGAAGAACCGGCCGCCGCTGAGCCAGAAACGTTTCCAACTGTCAGGTGAACGCCAGATCATCGTGGTGTAGTTCCACAGCACCCGCGGCCGCATGAAGTGCCGGCGGTAGAACTCTTGAAACAGGCGGTCGAGCTGTTCCCGTGTCATGCCTGTTGGAACAAACTGGAAATGCATGCAGTCCATTTTCTCCCAGTCCTCGTCGAACGTGCCGAGCGCTCTGATTTTTTCGTAGATGGGCGAGCCGGGGAAGGGGGTGAACTTGGCGAGGTTGAAGTCGTCGATCGGAAGGGTGTGCACATAGTCCATGCTCCGGCGGACGCTCGCTTCGCTTTCGCCGGGCAGCCCCATCATCAGCAGGCCCTTCATGCGGATGCCGGCACGCTTGATCAGGCGGATCTTGTCGCGGATGAGTTCCAGGTCGGCGTGCTGGCGGTGCTGGGCCAGCAGGTCGGGATCTCCGCTTTCGATGCCGAGGCTGATCATCCAGCACCCCGACGCCTTCATCTGCCGGAGGAGTGCCTCGTCGAGATGCTCCGCGCGGGCGGCACAGTTGTACGTGATGCCGAGCCCGCTGCTCGTCAGCTGGCTGGCAAAGGATTCGATGCGCTGGCGGTTGAAGGAGAAGTTGTCGTCGTAGAAATTGATGTGGCGCACGCCGAAGCGTTTCCTGAGAAACCGGACGTGTTCGAGCATATAGTCGGCTGAATTGTAGCGGAAGCTCCGCCCGAAGACCGAGCGGTCGCAGTAGGTGCAGGAGTATGGGCAGCCGCGGCTTGACACACAGCTGGTGTTGGGCGTGCGGGGATAGTTGAAGATCGGGAGCATGTAGGCGTTCGGGTATCCGGCAAGTTTGTCGTAGGCGGGGAAGGGGAGGCTGTCGAGGTCCACCAGCTTGTCGCGGTAACCTTTGAACTGCGGGTTCCCGTCGCTGTCGCGGTAGACAAGTCCCTTGACGGCGGAGGGGGTCTCCCAGCCGCCTGCTGCGAGTTCGGCGAGCGTTTCTTCGCCCTCGCCGACGACCGCAAAGTCGAGGGATGGAAAGCCTTCTAGGGCTTTGGCTTTGAGGGCTGAGGCGTGGGGGCCGCCGACGACGGTTATAATTCCGGGGAGAACCGTTTTGGCGAGTTCGGCAATCCGTGCGCCGTCATGAAAACTGGAGGTCGTGCAACTCAGGCCCAGGATGGCGGGCTGCATGCCGGTCAACAGGTCCTTGATGTCCTGCAGGGCGTTCGGCCTAGCGTAGCAGTCGACGAGGGTGGTCTCGAAGCCCAGTTTGTCCAACCACGCCGCGAGCCCGGCAAGGCCGATGGGCGGCATGATGTTGGCGAAGCGCGCGATGTCGTTACCCGCGGCGCTGGCTTGGTATCCGAGCGGGTGCACGAGCAGGACACGCTTGCGGTTTAAATTCGATGTGCTCATAAGCAGTGGGTCAGCCCCCGGGGTTGGAAGCGATGAAACCGACGCGGGGTAACGGCGGATAATAATAGTAAAACCCGTTGCCGTAAGGCCGGATGTCGGCGAACCCCGCCTCATCCAGCCTGTTCCGCAGTTCCTCCAGCGTACGAAGGTACACGGGTGCGGCCCACCCCGTGCGAAGCAACTTCATGTTCCATACCTGCATGAACGGGTAACGGGACGGCCCCGCCTCCCATAAGCACAGTCTGCCACCCGGCTTCAAAACACGCCGGATCTCCAACAGCATCTGCCGAAGCAGAGGATCGGGCAGGTGCTTGATCACGTACGTGCACACTACCACATCCCGTGAGGCGTCCGGATACGGTAGGGCAGTGGCCACGCCTTGCTTGAGAGTGATCGCATCTTGCAGGCCGCGGCGCTGCATTTCCTTTCGGCCACGTTCCACCATCAGGCGCGAACAATCCAGCCCGTCCAGGGTCTCGGTGATACCCGCCCGGCGCCGAAGATAAAGCAATATCCCCCCATAGCCGCACCCGATGTCCAGAACCCGTGAAGAAGGCTGGAGCGAAAGCGCCTCCTGTAGCCAACGGACGGGCGTGTTCAACCAAACCGTCCGCTGTGGCGCTAGCCAGAAACGCATCCAGCGGGCCATCGGCGTGCCACGTGACAGCCACACGTCATAGTTGTGTGCCGTCTCCATTTCGGCGTTGCCGGAAAGGTCATGGTGTGCGGGTGCTCCATCGAAATAAACCGCATTCTGGGAAACTTTCAAAACGATTCTCTCCATTCCTGCTGTCCAAAACCATGTCGTGGTTCAGTCTGAAAAAGGCACGGGCTTTTATGGGTTAAGAGCGCGGCACAGTCACTCGGCAAAGTGAAAGAATTTTGAATCATAACGTGTAAACCGCCGCCTGTCGAACCGTAACGGACAAAACGGGCAGAATCCGGGCAGAATCCTGGGCATCGGGGCAGGCCCAAGCTTGTCTTTCCGGCTCTGTTCTGGCATATTCTATTCATCCGAGCGCTCTGTCCGGACGGTTCTAACGGATGTGTGTCCATATCGTACGGAAAGCGATTTCTCCGCAACTTGTTTATGATGACGCGCCCCAATATCACGCGCACTATCTTTGGGGAGACGGCGTTCCTCGCCGGGAAAACGGCCCTCATCGAAGGGGCTCGATCCATTCCTTACGGCCACCTCGCAGAAGCCGTCGCGCGGCTCGCGCAGGAACTGAACGAACAGGGAGTCCGGCCACTCGACCGCGTCGCATTTCTGTGCCCGGACAGCATCGACTACGTCATCCTTTCGCTGGCCATTCTCTCTCTCGATGCGGTCGTCGTTCCGATCGCTCCTCGGCTCATGACGGATGAGCGAGCAGCGCTTCTTGAGCAGATGGACGTGCACTATGTCTTGGCCGATGCGGCCTTCGAGCCCGACATAACCGGGGCGCCGTTGCGCAACGCCGCCGATCTGAGCCGTACGTTCCACCTGACGCAGCGAACCGCCTTGCGCCCTGTACCCGAGGGCTACGCCGCAATCCGGCCGGCCTTTATCCGGTTCTCGTCGGGAACGACAGGTTCCAGCAAAGGGGTGGTTCTCTCACATGACGCCATTCTTGACCGCACCGATGCGGCCAACCGAGGGCTGAACGTCACCTCGTCCGACGTCATTGGCTGGGTGCTCTCGATGAGCTTCCATTTTGTTGTGACCATCCTGCTGTTTCTCCGCAAGGGGGCGACGGTCGTGCTCTGCGGCGACCCCATGCCCAAGGCACTGGTGGACGCTTTGTTGGTTTACCGGATCACGCTGCTCTATGCGAGTCCGATTCATTACCGACTTCTTTCCATGTCGGACGCACTAACACCTGAAAGATGCATGTCGCTCCGCATGGCCGTTTCGACCGCCATCAAGCTGCCGGCGCAGATCGCCGAAAGCTTCTTCGAGCGGTTCGGCCTGCGGCTCACCGAGGCCTACGGCATCATCGAAGTCGGCCTGCCCTTTGTCCACCGCGCGCAAGAGCAGTCGCAGGTCGGTATGCTGGGCAAACCGCTGCCTGATTATACGGTGCAGCTGGGTACGGACAGCGAAGTCCTGATCCGGGGGAAAGGCATGTTTGACGCTTATTTCGCTCCCTGGCAGCCGCGGTTGGCCTGCCAGCCAGATGGCTGGTTCCACACCGGCGACATCGGTGAAATCGCCGAGGACGGGAGCCTAAAACTGGTCGGCCGGTGCAAAGCGGTCATCAACTTCTCCGGCATGAAGATCTTTCCCCAAGAGGTCGAAGAGATTCTCAATCAGTATCCGGGCGTGGCAGAGTCACTCGTATACGGCGAGCCTCATGCCGAATTCGGACAGCTTCCTTGCGCCAAACTCGTGCTAAAGGAAAGCGCGCGCCCGCTAGACGAAGCCGCGCTCCTCGCCTTTTGCCGGCAGCGTCTGGCGGGTCACAAAATTCCCAAGACCTTCACCTGCGTGCACGCTCTTCAGAAAACCCCCAGCGGCAAAATCCGCCGCGGCTGAAGTGGCGGCCGACCGATTATCCATGACCACACTTCGCCTGTGCAGCGCGCGAATAATCGCGGTGCAGGCGGTGCAACGTGATTCCCGTCAGCATCCCGTTCCAGACTAGCCGAAACAGGTCTTTCAGCGGAACGCGGATATGATGCGCGCGCCATGGATTCTTCCGGAAACTTTTTAGGTACAAGATCGAGAAATACCGGTAGAACGTGGGCATGGGCAGCCGCGTCGGCAGCAGGGTGTGCATGCAGTCGTAAAACGCGTAGGGGTCAGGCGGAATGAACTGGCCACAGGTCTCTCGCCAGTAATCCGTCCCCGGCGAGGGCGAGAGCACCGTGAACGACATCTCCGCCGGAGCGATGAGATCGATCGTACGGTGCAGCTTAAGAAAATCTTTTTTCGTGAAGTCGGGATTGACGATCAGCGCCGCGTGCAGCACGATGCCGGTCTCGCGCAAGATCTCCACTGCCCGCCGGTTCGTCGCCGGATCAACCCCCTTGTTGAAGTCCTTGAGCGCCTGTTCTTCCATCGACTCCAGCCCGACATAGACCACCTGCAGGCCAGCCTCTTTCCAAAGCCTGAAAAGGTCGGGCTGGTCACAGATCGTATCGCTGCGCGCCCAGCTGATATACTGTTTCTTAATCCCCCGTTCGATGAGCAAGCGGGCAATCGCCTCGGCGCGTTTGGGATTGATGAACATCTCGTCATCGACAAAGTAAATATGGTTTTCCGGGATGGAGGCGATCTCGTTCACCACCTCTTCGGGTTCGCGCTGGATGTACTGCCCGTGCGCCAGATAATGCACCACACAAAAACTGCACCGGCGCGGGCAGCCGACGCTGGTCCGCATCGACGCCACCTGCGGGAAAAGCGTGGGCAGCGTCTCGTTGGCTTTTCCAGACCAGATGCAGAAATACTTGGAGCGGTCAACCAGATCGCGCCGGGGCTGAGCCACTTGACCATAGTCCGGGTGCGCGGGCGGCGGGCCATCCGAAAGCGAAGCGAACTGCGGCGTTCCGACCGGCAACACGCCCTCGTCGGCCAGCGTGCGGTCATCGGCCAGAGCCGACAGTAACCGGTGGATGGCGGACGAGCCTTCGCCGCGGATGACGTAATCGAACAGCGAGGGCTCATTCAGATCCTTCGGCGCGATGCTCGCATGGACCCCGCCCACGACGATCTTGGCGGCGGGCAGAAGTTGCCGCACGACAGCAGCTAGCTCGCGCACGGCCTGAG
>JBBRJN010000011.1:0-15941 GCA_038219365.1 Kiritimatiellia bacterium
CCGGATTTTATCTTTGGTCGGATACACCACGTACACGGAAAATACAGTGACAATGGCAAGCACCAGCCATTTCCAGAGGTCATTTCTACTCATTTTCAACAGCTCCAAATTAAGACACAACTTACCCTAACAACGACAAAGGTGGCAAAGTATAGCACACTCACGCCACCGGTTTCACTCTCGAAATTAAAAAAACAACCGGACTATTTTGCCTCATCCAGCGAGGCCGCCTCACCGTCCTTGAGCACTCGGCTCACCGCGCCACGAGCGACTTCGACCGACACCTTGGGTGCGATTTCCACCAGAAAAGTGGCCTCCCTCGCCTCGGTGATCGTGCCAATCAGCCCGCCGGCAAAAATGACCTTTTGCCCTGCGCGGAGTTCAGCGATCATGCGCAGCCGCTCTTTTTCCTTGCGCTGCTGAGGACGGATCATCATGAAATAAAAGATGCCGAAAACCAGCACCATCGGGAGCATCATGCCGCCCATACTGCCCATCCCGCCCTGCGGCGCGGCCGCTTGAGCCATCATCATTACTGCGTTCATTTTTTCCTTTCTTACACGCTTTTCGCCCGCGACTTCAATCCGTCCGGACGCAATACCGCTGCCAGCGACTGCCGCCACTCACGGAAACAGTCATTGGCGATCGCCTCGCGCATCTCGCGCATAAACCCCAAATATCGATGCATGTTGTGGATCGTCAGCAACCGCACACCCAAAATCTCGCCCACGTTGATCAAATGCCGCACATAGGCGCGTGAGAAGTGGCTGCAGCAATAACACGTGCACCCCTCTTCGACCGGACGCTGATCCATCTTATACGAGCCGCCCTTCACCGGGTACGTCCCCGTCCGCGTGTAGGCCGTACCGTGACGCGCCACCCGCGTCGGGATCACGCAGTCGAACATGTCCACGCCCAGAGACACGGACTCGCACATCTGGAACATGTCACCCAGCCCCATCACATACCTGGGCCGCTCACGCGGCAGGCAGCGCACGCCGTCCTCAACGCCCTTCAGCATCACGTCTTCGGGCTCGCCCACGCTGACGCCGCCCACCGCATAGCCGTCAAAGCCCATGGCCGCCAACTCACGCGCGCACCGTTCACGCAACGCCACAAACTCGCCGCCCTGCACGATCCCGAAAACCAATTGTCCTGGCGAACGTTCCTGCTGCAAGCACAAGGCGGCCCATGATAGGGTCTTATCCACTGACTGACAAGCGTATTGTGCGTCGCAAGGATAGGGCATACACTCGTCAAAACACATCGCGATATCTGATCCCAGCGTGCGCTGCACCGCCATCGCCTCCGGCGGCCCGAGAAAGAACTTCGCCCCGTCAATGTGCGAGCGGAACTCCACGCCATGCGCGCGGATCTTGCGCAGGTTGTTCAGGCTGAACACCTGGAACCCGCCGCTGTCGGTCAGGATGGGTCGGCTCCATCCCATGAAGCGGTGCAACCCGCCGCAGGCCGCCATCACCTCCATGCCGGGCCTCAGCAACAGATGGTAGGTGTTGCCCAGAATGACCGAGGCCCCCATTTCCTCCAGGTCGCGCGGCTCCAGCGCTTTCACCGTGGCCTGCGTACCCACCGGCATGAAGACAGGCGTCTCCACCGCGCCGTGCGCGGTCCAAAGCCGTCCCAAGCGCGCACCCGTGTGCCGGTCCTCTTTCAGGATTTCGAACACACCGGGAGCCAAGCCCTCTTCTGCTGTACGTGGTTGCATGAAGGGGCGTAGTTAAACACAATCGCCGCATCCGACCAAGAAGAAAACCGAAAAGAAAGAAAGTTGCTGTTGACCGGCTCCACCCCCTCTGATATAGTTTGCCGCCTTTATGGGACAACAACTTAGAAAACGCGTTAAGCGCCAACGTCGCGACGCCCGCAACAAACGGGTGAAGGAACGTCTGCGCGCTGAGATGAAAAAGTAGTTTTGCTTTTCGTCAAGGTGCGATGGCCGAGTGGTTAGGCAGAGGTCTGCAAAACCTCGAACAGCGGTTCAATTCCGCTTCGCACCTCCATTTTGTAACCGTTGATTTTTACACTCCGGTGTTGAAGTCAACGGTTTTTTTCGTACCCTTTTCACGTTCGCACATCCACGCGATAAAAGTGACGATCAATGAGATATACTTTGGGAACAGGACGGCGCGTGCGCCCACGGTCCGCCAACTAAAAATCACATGCAGCCACCGCGGTGCTGGCGCCAGCGTTCACGCAGCTTCGCCTGTTTCTCAGCACGCGTCAACCCCTCAGTGACGCCCACCATCTCCGTGATGGAAAAGAGGCCGGCCGAGACGACCGGCTCGGGCTTCGGCCTCGGAGGTGCGCAGTCAATCGCGGAGCAAAACGCAACCGTTTGCGCTCGTCCCAAATCAGGATAGGCCGCATGCACGAGCGCCCACACCTCCCCTTCAGACGGCAGCGCCACCGCCGCGCCCTGTAACAAACAAAGGCGTCCGGCAAGCAGTTTGAGCATCACCGTATCGGCCGCGCAGTAGCGTTCGAGCGTGCGCTTGGCCTGGGCGTCGCCGCGCTCGTGCCACGCGTGCCACAGCCTGACAGCCTCGGCCCCGCCGAGCCCGTCGAGATCCGTCGGCCGGCGCAGCCCGAGGGCACGCTCGATTTTTTTGAGACCGCCGCGCCAGCCGGCGTGGTGGCAGAGCCAGCGCAAATCCACATGCGCGCACGGCAGCTCGGGAATATGGAAACGTCCGAGCACGCGTGGCACGTCAAAGCTCGCACCGTTAAAGGACACAAGCAACTTTACACGTTCAAGCAATTCAAGAAAATCGTCCAGGTTTTCATCCGCCATGAAGCGCAGCGGCTGCCCCCCATGGAAGCAGCAGACGAGCGTGACGATGCTGTCAGCCTCCAAGCCGCTGGTCTCGATGTCGAAATAAGAGGCGTGGTCGAACCAGTGCGCCAGCACGCGCCACTGTTCAAGAGGAGGAAGGCGCGATGTGAAATACGCCGCATCATCGGCCAGCACCGCACGCTGGCTCTGTTCAGCGGCTCTGCGGATCTCGTCCCACGCGAAGACATCAAAACCCGCCAGCGGGTGACTCGCGTTCGCGAGGTCGTTCCAACACTGGCACCCCTCCAACCGCAGCGCCTTCTCGCCTTGCGAGCCGATATGCGGCAAGTGCCTGAGATAGTGCTGTAACGACATACCACCCTTTCAAAAAAGGACAGGCTCGCGGACTAACGCCCGCGAGCCTGTAGAAGAGAAGCGCACACTCGTGTGCTGGGCAACGTCTTAGCGGCGACCGCGCAGGCGTCCGTGTTTCAGGAACCCGTCGTAGTTACGCATCAGCAAGTGAGACTCCATCTGCCGCAGCGTATCAAGCGCCACGCCGACGATAATCAGCAAGCTCGTGCCGCCGAAGAAGGAGGCCATTTCCCAGGGAAGCTGCATCGCGCCCCGCAGCAATTGCGGGACCAGAGCGATAATGAGCAACCCCATGCCGCCAATCAACGTCACACGGGTCATCAGAGCGTCGAGATACTCTGCTGTTGCGCGTCCCGGGCGAATGCCAGGCACATAGGACCCCTCGCGCTTCAGGTTATCTGATATCTGCATCGCGTTAAACTGAGTGGCTACCCAGAAGAACGCGAAGAACATGATCAGCAACGCATAGACAGCCAAGTGGATTGGGCTGGTCATGTCAACCAACTGCCCGCCAAACCACTTCAGCCATCCGAGCCAAGTGATTTCAGCAGGGATGCGGCTCAACAGCGCGGCGGGGAACTGAATCAGAGGGCCAGCGAAGATAATCGGCATGACACCCGTATAGTTCACACGCAACGGCATGTAGGTCTGCTGCATCCCATAGGAGTTCCCTCCGCTCACCGCACGACGCGTCGAGTGGATGGGAACTTTGCGGACACCCTGCGTGAGCATCACCGTTCCCATGGCGATTGCGAAACCGAACAGCAACAAAAGGACGAGTTCAATCGGGCTCTTGGTGGCTTGCATTCCGCCAAGCCCGAAGTACCGCGTCCACGCCTCGATGATCGCAACCGGCAACCGCGAAGTGATGTTGATCATAATGATCAGCGACGTACCGTTTCCGATGCCGCGCTGGGTGATCTGATCAGCAAGCCACATAACCAACAGCGACGCTGTTGTCATGCAGATCGTGGTCATGATATTGAACCCGAGTCCCGGCCGCGTCACGATCTGCACGTTACCCAAGCCGAAAGATGCTGGATTTTGCAGAGCCGTCGCCAAGGCAAAACCCTGAAACACACAAATACCAATTGTGAGGTAACGTGTGTACTGGGCCAGTTTCAACCTGCCTGACTCACCTTCGCGAGCGAGCCGTTCAAGCTGCGGGATAACCGCGGTCAGCAATTGGACGATAATCGAGGCGCTGATGTACGGCCAGATACTCAGAAAGCCGATCGCACATTGATTGAGTGCGCCGCCGCTGAACACATTGAACCAGTCCATAAGACCGCCGCCTGCGCCGGCGGTCTCACGGATTCGGGCGAGTTCAGCCTGCAACGTCTGCCAATCAACGCCGGGTGTCGGAATCATGGAGATCAGC
Source organism: Kiritimatiellia bacterium (assembly GCA_038219365.1). Classification (GTDB taxonomy): domain Bacteria; phylum Verrucomicrobiota; class Kiritimatiellia; order RFP12; family UBA1067; genus JAHFSX01. The sequence goes on from JBBRJN010000011.1 coordinate 4,551, forward strand.
CGGCTGACGAAAATCAGGCCGGCCGTCAACAGGATGCGTTTCCGGAGTTCTGGTATTTTGAAGGTGTTAGCAAAGGTGGCAAGCATGGGCATAATGACAAACCTCACACGATTTCAACACTGCCGCCGGCGGCTTCAATCTTGGCCTTGGCCACCGCGCTGACACCGTTGACTTTGACGGTCAGCTTCTTGGTCAACTCTCCGCTGCCGAGAATCTTGACGCCGTCATACTTGTTGGCAAAAAGACCACAGGCGTGGAGCAGGTCGGTTGTGACTTCTGTGTCGTTCTCGAAACGTTCCAACGAACACACATTGACCCCGAAATACTCGACCCGTGTGGGGTTCGTAAAGCCACGTTTCGGCAAACGGCGGATAAGCGGCATCTGACCGCCTTCGAAGCCCAGCTTGCCCTTGTGACCCTTGCGGGCATTCTGACCCTTGTGGCCGCGGGTCGATGTTTTACCATGACCCGAAGCGCGTCCGCGTCCCACGCGTTTGCGTGGTTTCCGCGCACCCTCGGTATTCTTGAGTGTAGACAAATCCATAGTTCGCTCCTATCGGAGAAAAAATTTCGTGAAACCGGCGCGTGCCTAAGCACGCGCGGCCGCGATCTCCTCCACCGTACGCAGCTTGTTCAGCGCGTCAACGGTGGCCTTGACCACGTTCAAACGGTTTTTACTGCCCAACGATTTACCGATGGCGTCGCGGACACCCGCAGCCTCGAGCACGGGGCGCATGCCGCCGCCAACGATCAGACCGGTACCGTCCGGGGCGGGCTTCAGCAGCACGCGTCCACCGTCACAGATACCGATCACTTCGTGCGGGATGGTCTTGCCCACGAGCTTGACGCGCATCATTTCCTTCTTGGCCGCGTCACCGCCCTTGCGGATGGCATCGCTGACCTCGTTGGCCTTGCCGAAGCCGAAGCCCACGCGTCCGTCGCGGTCACCCACGACGACGACGGCGCTGAAGCTGAAACGGCGACCGCCCTTGACGACCTTGGCGCAACGGTTAACAAACACGACGCGCTCGTCGAATTCGCTCTGCGTTTCCTTACGGGAGAATCTTGCTTCTGCGCTCACTTCGCCTCCTCCGCCACGACGGCGTCACGGTCCGAAATCCTCAGGCCAGCGGCCGTTGCGGCATCAACGATCTGCTTCACGCGCCCGTGGAACTTTAAGCCACCGCGGTCGACGACCACGATCGAAATGCCTTTTTCCTTCGCCACGTTAGCGGCCTGTTCGCCGACCCACTTAGCGGTTTCTAGATTGCACTGCTTCGCATCTTTAAGGGTGGAAGTGGCTGCCAGCGTATTCATGGCGCTGTCGTCGATGAACTGCACATACATGTGCTTGTTCGAGACGCAGATCGCCATACGCGGACGCTCAGCAGTACCCTTGACACGCTGACGCAGGCGCATGTGGCGCCGGTTGCGTTGTTCTTTACGGTTAAAACTCATGTTTCCTCAGCTCCGTTCAGGCGTTACGCTACAGTCTTGCCCTGCTTACGGCGGATCTGTTCGCCCAGGTACTTGATGCCCTTACCCTTGTAGGGTTCGGCCGGATAATAGCTGCGGATGCGGGCCGCCGCCTGACCAACGAGTTGCTTATCGATACCCTCGACCGTCAGGTTCACGCCAGGCGCATCAACCGTGACCTTGATTCCTTCCGGAACCGGGTAGTCTTTGGGCGAAGCGAACCCCAGCGAGAGGCTCAACTTTTTGCCCTGCAGCAAGGCCTTGAAGCCCGTGCCCTCGATGTTCAGCGCCTTCTTATAGCCTGTCGTCACACCCTCGATCATGTTCTTGACCAGTGTGCGGCTCAGACCATGGCAGCTCTTTTGCAAACGCGTATCATTCGCGCGGGCCACAAGCACTTTGCCATCCTCGACCGTCACGGTGATCCCGCTCTGGAAGGTTCGGCTCAGTTCGCCCAACTTACCCTTGACAGCCACCTGGTTACCGTTTGCGGTAACCGTGACGCCTGCGGGAATCGCGACCGGTTGTTTACCAATTCTCGACATCGTTGAAGCCCTCTTACCAGATTGTGCAAATCAGTTCACCGCCGAGCTTACGCTTGCGGGCTTCCTTGCCGCTCACCACTCCGCCCGAGGTGCTCAGGATCGCGGTACCCATACCGCTCAGCACGTTGGGGATGTCCTGCACGCCGCAGAACTTGCGGAGGCCCGGCTTGCTCTCGCGGCGCACGCCACGAATCGCCGGCTCGGCTTCGTCGTTATACTTCAGTTCGATGCTCAACACGCGGGGAACGGTTGTGGACATCGTGAAGTCCGTGATGTAGCCTTCAGTCTTCATCACGCGAGCGATCTCACCCTTGATACGGGAGCCCGGAAGCTCAATCGCGGGTAGACCAGCCTTCAGCCCATTGCGGATACGCAACAGCATGTCAGAAATCGGATCCGACGTCATTGTAATCTCCTCACCAGCTTGCCTTGGTCACACCCGGGATCATTGCGGACACAGCCAACTCGCGGAAACAGATACGGCAGAGTTGGAACTTACGGATATATGCACGCGGACGACCGCAACGGGTGCACCGGTAGTACTTGCGCGAAGAAAACTTCGGCGTACGCTTGGCTTTTACCATCAAACAAGTTTTGGCCATTTTGGAAACTCCTTATTTACCGGCAAACGGCATGCCCAGAATCGCGAGCAATTCGCGGGCCTGCTTATTGTCCTTTGCCGACGTAACAAAAGTGATGTCCATGCCGACGTCCGCGGCAGGGTTGCCGGTGTCGACCATCTCGGGGAATACCGTATGCTCTTTCAAGCCCAGCGTGTAGTTGCCCCGACCGTCGAAGCCGCGGTTAGGAATACCACGGAAGTCGCGGATACGCGGCAACGCGCTGTTCGCCAGACGCTCGTAGAACTCGTACATCCGGTCGCCGCGCAAGGTCACCTTCGCGCCGATGATCATGCCTTCGCGGAGTTTGAAATTCGAGATGCTCTTGCGGGCCTTACACAGCACCGGCTTCTGCCCGGTCAACTTGGTGAGGTCCTCAATGATGCCCTTCTGCACGTCCTTTTCGACGATGCCGAAGCCCATGTTGATCACCACCTTTTGAAGGCGGGGCACCAACATCTTATTCGTGACGCCGAGCTTCTCCTGAAGTTTCGCCGCCAGTTCCTTGGTGTATTTCTCTTTGAGATTCGCCATCTCTACCCCCCTATCAGGCTAGGATCTTTCCCGAAGCCTTGGATTTGCGTACCGTCTTTTCGCCCTCACGGACCTTGCTAATGCGGACACCCTTTTTCTTATCCGGATCATAGGGCATCAGATTCGACAGATCCATCGGCGTCTCACGGTCCACAAAGCCGCCGTTGGGGGCGGTCTGCGAGCGGGGGACGGCTTTCTTCACCATGTGCAGGCCCTGCACCACCGCTTTGCCGATGTCGGCCATCACGCGGAGGACTTTGCCTGTTTGCCCGGCGGACTCGCCAGCAATGGCGATCACCGTATCATTCTTTTTGATTCTAGCAACACTCATGCTACTTCCTAACTCGTAACCGTTTTGACAGGCGCAGGTCTCATGGCCACTCGCCCATCATCGGCGTTACGGTCTCACACTGGTTAGACGACTTCCGGAGCCAGCGAAATGATCTTCATGTAGTTCCTGTCGCGCAACTCACGGGCGACAGGCCCGAAAATACGCGAGCCGACAGGGTTCATCTTGTTGTCAACGATCACGCACGCATTCTGGTCAAAACGGACATACGAGCCGTCCTCGCGGCGGATGGGCTGACCTGTACGCACGATCACCGCCGTGCAGACCTGTCCCTTCTTGACGGCGCCCGTGGGGGCCGCTTCCTTGATGGCCACGCGGATCACGTCGCCCAGGTGGGCGTACCGTTTACGTTGCCCAAGGACACGGAAACACATGGCGATTTTCGCGCCGGTGTTATCCGCAACCACCAATTCAGTCTGTTCCTGAATCATGTTACTTCACCTCCGGCATCACAATGCGCCACCGTTTCGTCGCGCTCAACGGACGGGTCTCCGCGATGGTGACGGTGTCGCCAACCTTCGCGGTGTTCGCCTCGTCGTGGGCGTGATACTTCTTGAAGCGGCGGATGACTTTGCCGTACTTGGGATGCGCCTCGCGACGCTCGCCTTGCACGATCACCGACTTCTCGCCGCTCTTGCTCACCACAATGCCCTTACGGACTTTGCGGCTGCCGCGATCTTCTGTTCCCTCGGCCATTTACTTAGCCTCCCGCTGAGCTTTAACCGTCTTCATGCGTGCAATCTCATGACGCATCGTGCGCATGCGGACCGGTTTCTCAACCCCGGCGCCCGACTTATGCTTGATCCGCATGTCGCTCAACTCCTGCGACACCTCGCGGATCTTCTGGTCGAGCTCCACCGCTCCAAGTTCTCTCAAGTCTCTTGCTTTCATGATTCCGTCAGACTCCCGTTACGTTGCGTGTGACGAGCTGCGACCGGATACCAAGCTTTGTATCCGCCAACCGCAGACACTCACGGGCTACGGAGTCCGGCACGCCGCCGACCTCGAACAGCATCTTGCCAGGCAGAACCACGGCAACCCAAAACTCCGGGTTACCCTTGCCGCTACCCATACGAACTTCGATGGGCTTACGGGTGATCGGTTTGTCAGGGAAAATGCGGATCCACAGCTTGCCCTTACGCTTCATCTCGCGGTTAATCACCACACGGCAGGCTTCGATCTGCGTGTTGGTCAGGAATCCGCGCTCCAGCGCCTTCAGGCCAAACTCACCGTACGCGAGCTGCGCACCGGAAGTGGCGAACCCCGAACGGTTTCCCTTAAAGTGCTTGCGGTGTTTAACCCGCTTAGGCATTAGGGGCATCTTTTCTCCTCCTCTGACCGCCGGTACGTACCGGCTGAAAATCGTCCTTCTTGCAGATCCAGACCTTGACGCCGATCAACCCCGCGGTGGTGTGCGCTTCCGCAAACCCGTAGTCGATGTTCGCACGCAGCGTGTGCAGCGGGACTTTACCCTGCTTGCTCCACTCCACGCGAGAAATCTCCGCCCCGTTGATACGTCCGCTACAGCGGATCTTGATGCCGTCGACACCCATGTCCATCGCGACCATCTGGGCCCGCTTCATGGCCCGTTTGAGGGCCACGCGGCGCTCGACCTGCTGCGCAATGCTCTCCGCCACCAGTTGGGCGTTCGCATCGGGATCACGCACCTCGTGAATCTCGAGGTAGATCTCTTTGCCGGTCTTCTTCGCCAGATCCGCGCGGATCTTGTCGACATCCTGACCCTTGCGTCCGATCACGACGCCCGGACGGGCTGTGAACAGATTGATTCGCACGCGGTTCGCGTAACGCTCGATCAGGATCTTCGTGATCGCTGCACTTTCGAGGCGTTTCTTGACCAGTTCGCGAATCATCATGTCTTCGCCCAGCAGTAATCCGAACTGCTTCTTATTGGCAAACCAACGGCTACGCCACTGCTTGTCAACCGCGAGCCGGAAACCAATTGGATTTACTTTCTGTCCCAAAGTCTTGCTCCTTTAAAAGTCGCCGGTCTCACTGACCGTCGGTCAGGACAACCTTGCAATGACTCAGCCGCTTGGCAATCGGGCTCGCGCTACCACGAGCGCGGGGCCAGAACCGGCGCATACGCGCAGCCTCATCGAACACGCACAAGGTGACCTTGAGCGTGTCCACATCGAGGTTCGCGTTGTTCCGAGCGTTGGCAATCGCTGACTTGAGCGTCTTGCTCAGGACCAGCGCAGCCTTGCGCGGACTAAACTCTACCACAGTCAGGGCGGCGGCCACAGGCAACCCCTGGCACTTACGGGCCAACGGGCGGCCTTTCTGAGCCGACATCCTGACGTTACGGGTAATGGCAGTCACTTCCATTGTACTCAAACTCCGTTATTTCGCGACCGCTTTGTCCGAATGGACACCGTGCTGCTTGAATGTCCGCGTCGGCGCGAACTCGCCCAAGCGGTGGCCCACCATGTTCTCGGTGATGAAGATCGGAACATGCAGCCTGCCATTGTGGATGGCAAACGTGTGCCCAACGAAATCCGGTAGAATCATGGAACGGCGCGACCAGGTCTTGATCGGCTGTTTTCTGCCGGACGCATTCATTTTCTCGACTTTATCGAGCAGGCTCTTCTCAACGTAAGGGCCCTTCTTAATAGACCGTGCCATGCGTTACTTTCTCCGCTTCACAATATACCTGCTGCTCGTCTTGCGGCGGTTACGCGTCTTACCGCCCTTCGACAGCTTGCCCCAAGGTGAACGAGGATGACTACCGCCAGACGTGCGGCCTTCGCCACCACCCATCGGATGGTCAACCGGGTTCATTGCCACGCCGCGCACCGTCGGGCGGATGCCCATCCAGCGCTTGCGCCCGGCCTTGCCCAGCTTGATGCTGCTCCAGTCCGCGTTCCCCACCTGACCGATCGTCGCCAAGCAGGCGGCGTTGATCAGACGGATCTCGCCAGACGGCATCCGCAGCGTCACAAAGTCGCCCTCACGAGCCATCACCTGACAACTGTTGCCCGCAGAACGGGCCAACTTGCCACCCTGACCGGGAACCAGCTCGATGTTGTGAACGGACAGACCCAGCGGAATCTGCGCCAACGGCAACGCGTTGCCGACGCTCGGCTCAGCCTCGGGCCCAGCCATCACCGCGTCATCAACCTTCAGCCCGGTGGGCGCAAGGATATAACGCTTTTCGCCATCCACGTATTTCAGCAGAGCGAGGTTCGCGGAACGGTTTGGATCGTAGGCAATCGCCTCGACACGCGCAGGGATGCCGACCTTATCGCGACGGAAGTCGATGATACGGTAGCGACGCTTCACACCCCCGCCGCGATGACGCGTGGTGATGCGACCCTGATTGTTACGCCCAGCCTTGCTCGTGCACGCCTCTGTCAGCCTACGAAGAGGCTTGACTTCGGTAATTTCGTCGAAGGTCGGAGCAACGCGGTGTCGCAACCCGGCACTTCTAGGTTTGAATGTCTTGAGCCCCATGGCTTGTTATCCTCTCCGGCGGCGTTTAGATGGTCTCGATGCGCTCGCCCGCCTTCACCGTTACGATCGCGCGCTTCCATCCGGAATCGCGGACCACACGGCGATTGCGCAACGTACGCAACGCGCCCTTGTAATTCTGGGTATTGACCGCCAGCACATGCACACCGAACTGCGTCTCGACGGCACTCTTGATCTCGATCTTGTTCGCCTTGGGAGCGACCTCGAGAATGTACTGGTTTTCACAGGCAAGCTTCGTGCCCTTTTCCGTGATCTGCACCTTGCGGATGATTCCGACGTGCTTCATGCGACCACCTCCGTCTTCTTCTTCATGCGTGCCGTCAACGCCTCGAAACCAGCCTTGGTGGCGACCAGCGTGCGGCACAAAAGAAGAGAATATACATCAACTTCAACCGCGCTGACAACCTCAACCTTCGGCAGATTACGCGCAGCCAGCAGAACCGACTCCTCGTACTGATCCAGAATGATCAGAACCGAGCGGTCAGCGCCGAGCTTTTTGAGCGTCGCCATCAACAGCTTGGTCTTCGGTTCGGCGAGATTGAACTTCTCGATCACCGAAACCTGTCCCGCCGCGATCTTGTCGCTCAGCGCCCGAGTGAACGCCAACTGCGACACTTTGCGGTTGACCTTCACCGAGAAATCGCGCGGATGCGGTCCAAACGCCACGCCGCCGCCACGCCAAACAGGGCTCTGACGCAGACCCGCACGGGCCCGGCCTGTCCCCTTCTGACGCCACGGCTTCTTGTTGCTGCCTGCGACCTCGCCCTTGCGCAGCGTGTCGGCCGTACCGGCGCGGGCGGCGTTACGAATCGCCACAACCACGTCCTTCACAGCCTGCTCGCCTTTGTCAAGAACCAGGAGATCGTCCGCAATGGCCATTTCGCCTGCGGAATCGCCAGCCGAATTAAAAACCTTGATCGTGCTCATCGGTTCTCCAACCCCTATTTCTTCAGGGCTTTCGTGATAATGACTACGGCACCCTTCGGTCCCGGCACTGCGCCGGCCACCAGAATCAGGTTCTCTTCGCCGCGCACCTGCACCACGGTCAGATTCCGAGCCTTGCGGCTCACCGAACCCATATGACCAGGCATCCGCTTGCCCTTCTCAACCCAACCCGGAAGATCACGCGCACCGATTGAACCGATGCGGCGCTTCGAGTGGCCACCGTGCGTCATCGGACCACCGCCGATACGGTAGCGGCGGAATACGCCCGCAAAACCGCGGCCTTTGGTGATGCCTGTAACGTCGACGTATTTCACGCCGTCAAACATGCTGACCGTAACCTCGCCGCCCGCCTTGACTTCTTCACCGTCGTCAAGCGCGAACTCCTTGGTCACTTTGCAGGGCTTCACGCCGGCCTTCTCGAAGTGCTTGACCTCCGCCTTAGGCAGGCGTGAAGGTTTCTGCTCAGCGAAGCCCAACTGTACCGCACGGTACCCGTCCGTTTCAGGCGTCTTCACCTGAACGATCGGACACGGTCCCGCTTCCAGCACGGTCACTGCAATCCGACGCCCCTTGTCATCATAGACCTGGGTCATCCCGACTTTTCTGCCAATTAAGCCATCCATGGTGTTCACCGTCCTTAGATTCGAATTGTGATGTCCACGCCAGCAGGCAGATTCAACTTTTTGAGCTCATCGACGGTTTTCGCCGTCGGGCCCACGATATCCAACAACCGTTTGTGCGTGCGCATCTCAAACTGGTCCATGGACTTCTTGTCCACGTGGGGGCTGCGGTTGACCGTGAAACGTTCAATCCTCGTAGGAAGAGGAATGGGTCCCACGACCTGAGCCCCGGTACCGCGGGCTGTGTCGATGATATCGCTCACAGCCTGATCCAGCACCCTGTGATCGTACGCCTGCAAACGAATGCGTATGCGCTGACTTTGCATTCTAACGTTACCTGTTCAGTAGTTGTTCTCTTACCGTCCGTGGCACGACCGCAAATTCGCCAGGTTCCATCGTATAGCTGGCGCGGCCGCGCGAAAGCGACCGGATTGCGGTTGAGTACCCGAAAAGTTCTGCCAACGGCACCTGTGCTCGCACGATCTGCATGTCTCCACGCGTCGTCATGTCTCGCACCGAACCGCGGCGGCCGTTAACGTCCCCCATGATGTCGCCGACATAGTCGGCAGGCGTCACGATGTCGAGGGACATGATCGGCTCCAGCAATTCCGGCGACGCGGCCAAAGCCGCCTCGCGGAACCCCATCACGGCCGCGGTCCTGAAAGCCACGTCTGTTGCCGTTTCCTCATCCATGATCACGACCTCCGTAACCTTCGCCAGCACGTCCGTCATCGGGTATCGTGCCAAGACGCCGGTCAGAATGCCGTCCGTCAATCCTTGCTCCACGCAGTCGGCCAGCTTCTCGTCCGCGATCTTCCGCCGCACCGTGGAGGCGATCTCCACCGCATGGCCGCTGCCCCGCTTCAGAGGAACCACCTCAACCGTCAATTGCGCGTAATGACGCTTCCCGCCCAGCTCGCGGTCGAAGAGATAGGTACTCTTCCCCGGCGCTGTGACGGTCTCGTAATACGACACCATCGGACGGCCTGTGTTGGCCTCACACTTAAACTCGCGGCGCAGCCGGTCCACCAGGATTTCCAAGTGAAGCTCGCCCATGCCGCTCAAAATCGTTTGCCCCGTCTCCGCATCCACGCGCACTTGGCACGTCGGATCTTCTGCCGAAAGCAGGCCCATCGACTCGGTCAGCTTCTCCTTGTCGGCCCGGGACTTCGGCTCGATCGCCATGAACATCACCGGCTCAGGAACCGTGATGCGCTCCAGATAAACCGGCTGGTGCTCAGCGCACAGCGTGTCGCCCGTGGTCGCGTCCTTCAGACCCACGATCGCACCGATCTCGCCCACACCCAATTCTTCAACGTCTGTCTGCTCGTCCGCGAACAACCGCACGATTTTCAGCACGCGCTCGCGTTTCTTGGCCCGCGGGTTATAGACGTTCTGGCCCTTCTTCAGCGTTCCCGAGTAGATGCGCACGAAAAACAGCCGGCCCACATACGCATCGGTCGCAATCTTGAAAACCAGCGCCGTCAGCGGTGCCGACGCGCTTTGCTCGCGCACAACCTTGGACTCGCTCTTCACGTCCGTGGCCTCAACAGGCGGACGGTCCAGCGGCGAGGGCAGATACCACATCACCGCATCTAACAACTGCTGCACGCCCTTGTTCCGCAGCGAAGTCCCGCACAACACCGGAACCAGCTTACCAGCAATCACTGTGCGGCGGATCGCCGCGCGCAGCACCTCAGGCGTCAACTCCGCCTGCGCGAAGTAGGCCTCCATGATCGTATCGTCTGCCTCGGCGACCTTCTCACACAGCTCGGCGCGGGCCGCGACCGCCGCATCCTTGTACGCGTCCGGGATCTCGGCTTCTTTGACCTCGCGTCCGTCGGCACTCTCATCATACGAAAGGGCCTTCATCTCAATCAGGTCAATCACCGCGCTGAACGTCTCGGCCTGCCCGATCGGCAGTTGCAGGCACACGGGGTTCACGTGCAGCTTCGTGCGAATCTCGGAGACACATGACTCGAAGTCCGCGCCCATCCGATCCATCTTGTTGATGAACGCGATGCGCGGCACGTTGTAGCGATCCGCCTGACGCCAGACCGTCTCCGACTGCGGCTGAACCCCTCCGACTGCACAAAAAACGCCCACCGCGCCGTCTAATACGCGCAGTGAGCGTTCCACTTCAATCGTAAAATCCACATGTCCTGGCGTGTCGATCAGATTGATCCGCACATCCCGCCAGGAACAGGTAATCGCGGCGCTCGTGATCGTAATCCCACGCTCGCGCTCCTGTATCATCCAGTCGGTGACCGTGTTGCCATCGTCCACATTGCCCAGACGGTGCGTGCGCCCTGCATAGAAAAGAATCCGCTCGGTCGTCGTGGTTTTGCCCGCGTCAATGTGGGCCACGATACCGATGTTCCGGACATTACAAAGCGACACGGCACCGCCAGTCGGCTGTTGGCCGGCTTCTGCGGTATTCCGTTTGTCTGCCTTGCTTTCCAAGACGCTCACCATTCACCCTGACTTGTCAAAGAACAGCGGATGTTCCCGGCAACTTGCCGGCTTATCCTGTACTTTCCTCTTCTCCTGCGAATAAAGAGTTGCCAAGATACCAAAGCACCCCACGACAAGCAAGCGCGATTTTATTTTTTATCGCAGACGCAAAATCATATCGTGATCGGCTTTCCGCAGTTCTTGGCTCATTCGCTCTGCGAGAATCATGTCGGTTTTGTGCCACTCGTATTTTAGGTAATCGAAGCCCCAAGCGGCCCATTGGCTGACGTCTTCATGCTCGTGCTTATTCAGTCCGATATATTGTCCAATAGGGCCCCAGCCGAGCCGGAAGCGCGTAT
>JBBRJN010000012.1:0-15602 GCA_038219365.1 Kiritimatiellia bacterium
ATCGCGGCAGGCCTTTCAGGACAGTCTGGACTCTTACCTACGCGGCGTCTGCACGAATTGGGGCATTTCCCTGAACTCGGTGCTGATCCGCGACATTCTCGCGCCGCAGCAGATCGCCAGCATCATCCGCGACCGCGAACTCGCGGCACAGGAGTCCAAAAAGATCGAGCAGCAGATCATCCAGGCCCAGTCCCAAGCCGAACTGGAGAAGCAGAAGGCGCTGGCTGAACAGAACCGCCTGAAGGTGACCGCGGACACGGAGCGCATCCGCTTGACGATCAGCGCGGAGCAGATGAAGGTCGAGAAAACGATCGCGGCTAAAACCGAGCTTGATGTCGCCAAGATCGGCCTTCAGGCCTCCCGTGCCGATGCGGAGGCGATGCTCACCCTCGCCGAGGCGGACCGCAAAGTGATCGAGACCCAGAACAAGGCTAACGCCGACGTGCTCAAGCAGCAGGTCTCCGTCTACCGCGACGAAGCGGACTACATCCGCTCCAAGCTGTACGAAAAGACCGCGCCGAACATCCAGAGTGTGCTGACGACCGATGACAAAGGCGAGCTCTTCGGCCTGCCCGTCGCCGTACGTCCGGGGGGGCCGTCTGCCGCGACCTCCGCAAGCCCCGTGAAGGCACCTACACCACCGAAGCCTGTGCCGCCACCTGAAGACCCAGTCAAGAAAGGAGGGTCCGCACAATGAAGTCCCTCTCAGCCATTTTCGTCCCCGTCGTGATTCTTTCCGCCCTGTCCGGCCTCTTTGTGTGGACCTTCTGCCGGATACCGGTACCCGCCGGTTATATGGCGATCGTCACTGCCAAGACCGGCAAGCCGCTGCCCGCCGGGCAGATCCTCGCGGGCCCAGGTGAAAAAGGTGTCCGCAAAGACCCGTTGCCGGAAGGCCGTCATTTCCTCGACCCCATCAACCACGACTGGCGTATCGTGCCGGTCAACACCATCCCGGTCGGCAAGGTCGGCGTGGTCACCTCCAAGATCGGCAAGGAGCTCCCGGCCGGCGAGATTCTCGCCGCCGACACCGCCTGCAAGGGCGTCTGGAAAGACGTGCTCGGCCCGGGCACCTACCGTCTCAACCCGGAGGCCTACGAGATCTCCATGCTCGACGCGGTGAACATTCCTATCGGCTACGTCGGCATCGTAACCTCGCAAACCGGCACGCCCGTAAAGCCCGGCGACTTCGCAGGGCCCGGGCAGCAGGGTGTGATGCAGGACGTGCTCCAGCCCGGCCTCTATTACATCAACCCGCGGGCCTACCAGGTGGACGTGCTGGAGATCGGCATGAACCAGGTCTCTATCCTCGGCCGCTCCGGCAGCGTGGTGATCACGAAGAGCCAGATTTCGAACGCCAGCAGCGCGCTGGATTCCATCGCGCAGAACACCATCCAGGTCCAGCAAGAGAAGCGCAACGAATACCTCGAGAAGAACCGTGACCGCGGCTTCATCTCGCAGCAGGCCTTGAATGCGAGCGCCGCCCCTGCCGCCTCCGACTCGCTCGGCGGCTCGCTGCGCCGCAACGTACCTAAAAAGATCGCGGCACCCAAGGCGCAGGCACTCGGCGCTCAAGCGGCTCAGGACGCACCGGTCGCGCAGATGGCGCAGGCGCAGCAAGGTTCTATCGCGCCCGAGTCCGTGGCCTTCGGCATTAACCGTTTCGTCGAGTTCCCCTCGCGCGACGGGTTTCAGATTCTGCTGGACATGACGGTCGAGTTCGAATTGCTGCCCGAAAATATCGCACGCATCTACATGCTTTACGGCGACCTCCCGGCCGTGGTCGAGAAAATCATCCTGCCCCAGGTCCTCTCGATTTCACGCCTCAAAGGTTCGAGCTACAAGGCCCGTGACTTCATTGATGGCGAAGGACGCCAGCTCTTTCAGAAGGAGTTGAATACGGAGCTGACACGCGTGCTGAAGGAAAAGCACATCGTGATCCACAACGCGATCATCCGCCACGCCGAGGTCCCGACTGACATCCTGACACCGATCCAAGACTCCAGCGTCGCCAAAGAACAGGATCTGACCAACAAGGCGCGACAGGACACCGCCCGCAAGCAGGCTGAGCTTAACACCGAGACCGCACTGGTCGAGCAGCTCAAGAAACAGGTTGACCAAGAGACTGAAAAACTGGTCGCCACCATCGGCGCACAGACCAAGAACGAGGTCGCCGGCATCCAGGCCTCAAACGCGCTGGAGGTGGCCACCATCAATCTGGAGAAAGCGGCCGTACAGGCGCAGATCACCCTCGTGCAGGGCGAAGCCAAGGTCAAGGCTGAGTTCATGGTCTCGAACGAAAAGGCCCTCGGCGACCAGTTGCGCTCCGGGGTCTTTAAGAACCCTGCCACGTTGGCTGATCTGACCTTCGTTGACAAACTTAACCCAAGTCTCGGCATCCGCATCATCCACGCGGGCGAAGGCACCCTCTGGACAGACCTGAAAAACCTTGCGCCCACCCTTCCGGTGAAGTGAGCGCGGAGCCGAGCACACCTTTCTTTCCTCTTTTCCAATGACAGCACGTACTGAAAAAGCGAGGGCGTTATTCACGTCTGGATGCACCTGTTCGCAAGCCGTGGTGGTGGCTTATTGCGACCTCTTTGGCGTGGACACAGGGACGGCGATGAAGATGACGTGCGGGCTCGGCGGTGGCATCGGCCGCTTGCGTGAGGTGTGCGGAGCCGTCTCCGGAATGGCCGTGCTCGCCGGGCTGAAGTACGGAAGTGAGAGCCCCGATGCCGAGGCCAAGAAAAAGACCTATGCGGTGGTGCAGGAGATGGCCGCCGCGTTCCGCGAGCAAAACGGAGCGATCGTTTGCCGCCAGCTTCTCGGACTCGACAAGCCAGAGCATGACCCGACGCCCTCCGAAAGGACGGCGGACTATTACCGGAAACGCCCTTGCGCGCAGTACGTCGCGGATGCGGCCGCGCTCGTCGAACGGTTCCTGTTGGCGTGACCGGGGCGACGCTCCGAACCGAAGCCAGACAGGCTCACAAAAAAAGCGTGCGGCGCTTACACGCCCCACGCCTCTTTGCTGTTTGAATTGCCGTGACGCCTACTTGGCGGAACAGCCCTTCTTCTCACCCGCCGCAGGGGCAGGTTTGCCGCAGGCGCACTTATCGCATTTGCAGCCGGCCTTCTTTGCGTCTGCCGTGCAGCCGCAAGCCTCACACTTGCACGCCGCCTTCTTCTCGCATTGAGAAGGGCACTGGGCAACCGCAGTGGACACCACCATCGCCGACATCAGAGCCATCGCCATTAGGAACATTTTCATTTTTTGTCTCCCTTTTTTTGTGACGCCTTAGAGATCCGAACAAACTAAAGCGCCTTAGTTGTCTTTAATGTACCATCCTTCGCAGATATCGTCAAGCAGTCGCTTCCAAAAACCAGCAATTCTAATTATAGCGGGACGCGCGCTGTGGGAAGGCCCTCACGGGCCCACTACAAACGGAAACGCCGGGCTTTCTCATGTTCGTAGTGGCGCCGTGAGGCGCTTCTTAGCCATAATTAGAAATGCTGTCCAGAAACGCGCGGATTTGCGAAACAAACGCCTCGGGCTGATCGGCGTGCACAAGGTGGCCCGCAGCGGGGATCGTCACCAAACGCGCCGCCGGAAACCAGCCGCGGATCAGGTCTTCGTCCGCCGTGACGCGGAAAGGCGATTTTTCGCCTGCCACGAAAAGCGTCGGTCCCGTGTACGGCGCGACCAACGGAGGTGCGTCGCTGACTGCGCGATAATTGTCAACCAGATGCTGCAGCGGCACACGCCAGGCAAAGTGGCCATCCGTTTCGCGTACGACGTTTTTGAGCAGAAAAACGCGCGTCTCCGGCTGCGGAATAGACTGTGCGAGGTCCGCATCCAATTCGCTGCGCCGCGTCGCCGACGCGAGGTCGATCTGCTGGCAGGCCCGCAGCACAAAGAGCTGCACGGGCGGAATCGCCCGCGGCGAGATGTCCACCACCACAAGCCCCTTCAAGCGCTCGGCGTGGTCTGACGCCATCTGCATCGCGACCTTTCCGCCCAGCGAGTGGCCGATCACAACGGCCCGTCCCACGCCCAGCGTGTCCAGCGTTTCGATCACGTCGCCGCCGATACTCCGCAGGTCGAAGGTCGCCGCAGGCGGCGACCTTCCGTGATTCGGCAGATCCAGGCAGATTACGCGGTTGCGCGCCGCCAGTGCGCCGCGCACGTAGCGCCAGTTTTCGCAGGCGCCCATCAGGCCATGAAGAATCACGACCGGCTCGCCCGCGCCTTCGCTTTCGCTGAAGAGTTTCATCGCCTTAAAGCCTCTTTTCACAGGCCCTTTACACGGTCGTCATCCACTGCTTCACCGTTTTCTTGTCGAGCTTGCACATCAGTGTCGTCGCGGTCAGATCCGCCTGCGCGTCGCTTAAGTTGGTGGTGTCGAGGTCGATCATGCGGTCCGCCAGCAACAGTGCCATGGCCAGCGCCTGCGTGCAGTCACGGATGAAGTCCTTGCGGCAGCCGATCGGATCATCCGGGTCGCCGTCCGTGCGCAGCATGTGGCAATCGTACTCGACCACGCCCTTCCAGCCGACCTTGCGCAACGCCCAAAACATCTGCACCGTCTCCTTGAGGCCCTCGGGCCCGATGAGCGGCGGGAAGTCATTGTCAAACTGCGCCTTGATCTGGCTGCCGAAGTGCAGGAAGAAGAGCTTCTTCATGCTAGTCAGGTAACCGACCGTGTGTACCGCGTTCAAGAGTGCCATGCTCTCATGCTGCAGCAGCTCGGGGTTCACACCGAAAAACTCGGGGTGCTTCAGGTGCCCGAAGATAAAGCCCACCGCATGACCCGAGGTCGGCAGGAACATGTGCCCGCGCGGCTCGTTGGGCTTGGGCTCAATCGTCGCGCCCACATAGTTCGTGAACTTCTTCGCCTGAATGTAATCATAGACCGAGTTCAGCCCGTCCGCGAGCCAGGAGAAGACGTTCTTCCAGTCCACATTCACAGGGACTTCGAAGCCATCGCGCGCCACCCAGTAGGTGTAGTGCTTGGCGCCGAAAAACGCACCGATACGCAGGGTCCGCTGGACCTTTTTCTTGGCCAATGCGCGGATCTTCGGATCGGGATTGGTGAGCCCTCCGTTGCGGAAGATCTTGTGGCCATGCAGACTGCACGTCGCGGTGTTGATGTGCAGGCCGGCACCGTCGAGCACCTTCTTGATTGCGCTCAGCTTGGCGCTGGTCTCGCTCTTCGGGTCGAGATCATCCTCCAGATGCTCCGGATCCCACGGCACCAAGTCATCGTCGTGAAAAGAAGTGGACTCGATCAGCCCCTCTTTCGCGGCCTCTGCCAGGAGCTTCGCGACCTCTAAAGAATCGATTTTCGGCAATACCTGGCCTCCGAACGGATCGCCCAAGGGATTGCCCACGCACCAGAACGGCATTGACCGCAGCGTGACCGGATCAATGTTGAAACCTTTCTTACCCATTACACACCTCATTGTTAGTTGGCTTCACCAAAAGCCCATGTTTGCTGTTAAGAATAACGCGATATCGGCCTGTCTTTCAAGCTGTATTGTCCGAAATTACCGTAATTATATTTCACCGGTTTTACGCATCATCCCTTTGAAGTCTCCAGAAACGGACTGACATCCGGCGTAAGAGAAGGTATCCTACCCCTCTCTTTCCGAATGAGTACCTCGGCATTCTCTTTTTTCACCCGATCCATGCATGAAAGGCAACTATGGCTTTTGACAGTGGCAGCGTGAGCTTCAGGCTCTTCTATCTCCAGCAGACCTACGATTCAGGTCTGATTGACGCGTTCGCGCAACATGTGGCGCCTCCGATCGCCTCGCTCAACCGCGACCCCATTTCCGGCTGGGTCACCGGCCGCCACCTCTTCGACCGCGAGATCACCGAGCAGAAGTGCCTGTTCGGGCCCTACCTCCACGCCCAGCTCATGCGCGCGGAGAAGAAGGTGCCGGCCTCGCTCCTGCGCGCCTATGTGAAAATGGAGGAGGACGTCGAGCTGCGGGCCCGTGAAACCGACTACCTGCCGCGCGCCGTAAAGGCCGAGGTCAAGCAGCGCGTCAACGAGTCGCTCCTGCCCGGCATGCCGCCGACCCTCACCAGCATTCCGGTCGTGGTCGATTTCCGCAACGACGTGCTGATTGCCGCCGCGCTCTCCGACAAACAGATCGACACCCTCTCTCCGGTTTTCAAAGAAACCGCCGGATCACTGCCGATCCTCTTGACTCCGGAAACGGCTGCGATCCGCCGCAAGCAAATCAACGCCAATGACCTTGAGCCTGTCAGCTTCTCGCCCGACACCTCGCTGGAACTTCCCCACGAGAGCACGCTCGGCATGGACTTCTTCACGTGGCTCTGGTTCATCTGGGAAAAGGAAGGCGGCGTTTTTCACCTGCCCGACGGACGCGAGGTCGGCTTCATGCTCGAAGGCCCGATCACCTTCTTCCGTGAAGGCCAAGGCGCGCACGAAGCGGTGCTGCGTAAAGGCACCCCGCTCAACAGCCGCGAGGCCGGCACCGCGCTCTTCTGCGGCAAGAAACTGAAACGCGCCAAAGTCGTGATCGCGCAGAACGACGATGTCTTCTCTGCTACAATGGATTCCGACTTCGCCTTCCGCGGACTCAAACTGCCCAAGGGGGAGCAGACCGAAGACGGCGGCAAGTTCGAAGAGCGGATGCTCTTCATCGAGACCTTCTGGACCACCTGGCTTGCGCTCTTCGACCGCTTTCTCGACCTCCGCACCGACCCCAAACAGTGGCCGGAAACGCTGAGCGCCATGCGGCAGTGGATTGCCCGCGTCGGTGCCCAGCCGACAGAAGCGTGAGATGAAAAGCGACCCCCTCTCACCGCAAGGCCGGCACACCGTCACCATCGGCGACCTCACCTTCAGCATGGAGACGCCGCCGGACCTCGACGCCTTGCTCGACAACGCGTCCGCCGCTGACCCGCAGGCGGTCGACGCGATCCCTTACTATGCCATCCTTTGGCCCGCGGCTCACGGGCTCGCCCGCTACCTCTGGGATCACCGCGCCGAACTGGCCGGCGGCACGCGCGTGATCGAGCTCGGCTGCGGACTCGGCCTGCCCTCGATCCTTGCGGCGCGCCTCGGCGCGCGCGTCCTCGCGACGGATTTTCACCCCGACACCGGAACTTGGCTCAAGCATAATGCGGCCTTAAACAGCGTCGCCCTCGACTATCAGCAACTAGACTGGAATTCCTTTCTCGTACCGTCCTTACAGCCTCAGAGCCTTCCGCCTTATGACCTCATTCTTGGCAGCGACCTGCTCTACGAAAAGCGGCACATCCCCGCGCTGATCTGCGCCATCGAACGGCTCTGCGCCCCCGGCGGCCAGGCCGTGATCACCGACCCCGGACGCGACCACCTCCCGCTTTTCGTTTCCAGCATGGAGGAGAGCGGCTGGCGTCACACGCTCCACGCCGAGGGCGAGATCTACGTCTTCAACTTCAAATAACAGAAAACATGCCAAAAAAGAAACCGTACTCAGCGCGATACGAGCGCGGCGCGCCCAAGAAGGCGAAGCCCCGTGTCGCCGAACCGAAGAGTCACGCGCTGATCCCGCTCGACACCGCGGCCATCCGTAAAAAGGCGGCCAAAGCGTGCGAGCAGGCCCGCAAGCGGTACGAGGAAGCCGCGTCCGACTGGGAGCGTTTCCAGACGCGGGACACGCCTGATTTCGCGCGGGCGCTGGCCCTGCGTGCGGGGCCCCTGCGCGAAGAGCTGCGTGTCCTGCTGCCGAGGTACGAGGAGCTCTCCGGCCTGCTCGACCAGATCGAAGACGAAA
Source organism: Kiritimatiellia bacterium (assembly GCA_038219365.1). Classification (GTDB taxonomy): domain Bacteria; phylum Verrucomicrobiota; class Kiritimatiellia; order RFP12; family UBA1067; genus JAHFSX01. Next base: position 7,798 of record JBBRJN010000012.1, read on the forward strand.
TGTTTATGTCGGGCGATGACCCGGCGGAGTGCCTGGAGCGGATCGAAGAATATGCAGCGAAGCGTGCCGCCTCGGCCGACGCGGGGTTTGACGGTTCTTCCGATGAGAGCCCCGATGCGGAGGCAGACGATACGGATGATGAGAGGGCAGAGGATTTCGACCTGGACGAAGATGAAGATGAAGACGAAGGCGAAGACGCCTCAGCCGAGGACGATTTCGATGCTTTTCTGCGCCACATGCTAGGCATGGAACAAGGGAAGAAGCAGGCACCTGCGGGCACGGAGCATGCGGATCGGCTCAAGGAGCTGTACCGCGAACTGGTGCGGCTGCTGCACCCTGACAGGGGCGGACACATCACGGACAAACGGATGCGTCTCTGGCACGAGGTGCAGGAGGCCTACCGGAGCGGGGACTTGGCCCGGCTGGAGTTCCTGCACGCTCAGAGCGGGCAGGTGGCCGACCTGTCCTCGCCCACGCTCCCGGTGTCGCGGCTGAATTCACTCGCCGCCTTGTTCAAAAGATCCTTGCGCGGCCTGACGCGTGACCTAACCGCAGCCAAGCGCGATCTCGCCTGGGGCTTCTCCAAGTTGCCCGCGAAAGCCCGCGACACGCCGCTTGGGGCCGCCGAGGCAGAACTTCGGGCACATATTAATGACATTAAGGAAAAAATCCGGCACCTAGAGGCCCAACTGGAGAAAATCCGTCACCCGAAACCGCGTCCGAAACGAACTAAACGCGGCTCAAGGGGTGTGCCGTGCGATGGAGCTGTCCTGTCAGAGGATGAGCTGCTGGACCTGCTGAGCGGAGGCTGGTTCTGAGGAAAAGAACGGTCAGCTCTTCAAGGCCGCTTTCTGCAACTTGACCAAATCCTTGATGCCTTTGCGGGCCAGGATTTTGAGCGCGTCGAGGGATTTCTCGGTGAAGGGCTCGTGCTCGGCCGTGCCCTGCAGTTCCACATAGCGACCGTCCTCGGTCATGACCACGTTCAGGTCCACTTCGGCCGAGGAGTCGTGCACATAATCGAGGTCCAGCGTGGGGACGCCTTCGCAGACGCCGACGCTGACCGCGGCGATGAAATGTTTGAGCGGACAGGTTTTAAGTTTGCCCTTTTTCACCAGCCAATCGAATGCGTCCGCGAGGGCCACCATGCCGCCCGTGATCGAGGCGCAGCGCGTGCCCCCGTCCGCCTGCAAAACGTCGCAGTCGATGGTGATGGAGCGCTCGCCCAGTTTCTCCATGTCCACGGCGGCGCGCAGCGCGCGGCCGATAAGGCGGCTGATCTCCGTGCTGCGCGCATCGGGCTTGCCCTTCTTGATCTCACGATCCTTGCGGTCCACCGTGCTGCGCGGCAACATGCTGTACTCCGCCGTGACCCAGCCTTTGCCACCTCCCTTGAGAAACGGAGGAACCCGCTCTTCCACGCTGGCGGTGCAGAGCACCCAGGTGTCCCCCTGCTTGATGAGCACCGAGCCCTCGGCGTGTTTGGTGAAGTGTCGTTCGATGATCACGGGGCGCAACTGGTTCGCTTTTTTCATGGTGGCTTTCATTTTAGAATCGCTTTTGATTTCCGTGGCCGTATGGTTTGTGAGGGTAGGGACGTTTCCCAGAAGCATCCGCTGGTCTAGTGCGCACAACACGAGGCGGACCGCTCGGGGAGCCCTCGCTACCTGCACACTTCGCCACGCTCGCGACCGCAAGCGCGGCCGTCGCGAAAGCCGCCGTGAGATTGTAGCCGCCGGTCGGCCCGTCGACATCCATCACCTCGCCCGCAAAATAGAGGCCGGGGCATTTGCGCGACTCCATGGTGGCGGGATCGATCTCATTCAGCGGTACACCGCCGATCGTGACGATCGCCTCTTTCAGCGGGCGCGTCTCGGGGTTGCGCACGCGGACCGTGTCACGTCCGACCGTCCACTCGACCTCGAAGTCGTTCAGGTTGTTGCGCGCGACGCACCGGCTGGCATTATAGGCGGCCGCGCCGCCCAACCCCCACGCCTCGCAGTCCATCTGACCTTGGCCTTCATAGAGCTTCTGGCCGTTACGAAAGACGCGGAAGGAGACCTGCTCAAAGGTTGTGCCGCCATGCGCGTCGATCCACGGGTGCGTGATCACAAACCCGATCAGCCCCGGGCGGTAGGGCTTGAGCGAGTGGCCCAGCGCCTTGGCAAATTTCTGACCGTCTCCGACCGAGCCCGTCTTGGGGTAACTCACGCCGCCCGTCGCAATCAGCACATGACGCGCCAGGACCGAAAAGTGTGCGGTCGCGACGTGGAAGCCCGCCTCCGCGCGCTCGATCCCTTCGACCGGCGCGTTGAGGCAAAGGGCCGTGCCGGTATCGCGCAGCGCGTCCGTCAGCGCATGAACCACATCAGAGGCCTGCTCCGAACGCGGGAAGACGCGCCGGTCATCCATCTTTTTGAGCGGCACATTGTGCAGCTCAAACCACTTCTGGACCGCGCCCGGCGGGCAGGCCTCCAGCGCAGGCGCTAGGAACGCGGTCATGGGCTCGCCCAGATCGCGCAGCATCTGAGCGACAGAAATGTCCTTGGTGAGGTTGCAGCGCCCGTTGCCGCACATCAGCACTTTGCGTCCGGGCTTGTGTTTACGTTCGAGAATCAGTGCGCCGAGGCCGCATTCGCCCGCGCGGCATCCCGCGAAAAGGCCTGCGGCACCGCCGCCGACAATGAGAAGGGGAACAGGTTTAACCATAACAGCGTTGAGTAGGAAATAGGGTTCAGGGGGTCAGGGTTCAGTTTGTCGATTGCGCTTATTTTTGCTCGAGGGCGGCCGGCATGAGAAAGAGGCCCACATCGCTGATGCAGGGGCAAGCCGCCGCATGCGTGATCCGCAGGCGTACGCGGTCGGTTTTGACCTTGGCCCCTCGCAGCAGGCGGCACGCCCCGATGCTTTGGCCCTTGGCATACTCTTTCCAGTCGCCGCCTTGCCAGACGTCCACGCCGAAGCCGTCCACGCGTTGGCCCAGCTGGATATTCTCGCGTAAGCGCACCACGTTGAACTCGGCGACCGCAGGGAGGGTCAGCGTCAACGTGGCGTTAGTGACCGAATCGTCCGTCGCCCAATACGTGTAGCGGTCCTCGTCACACACGTTCGCGGGCGCATAGGGATTCTCTTTGTCCGGCTGCTTTTGCCAGGCGCGCACCGCGCTCGCGCTGAGAACCGCGCCGCTGGCGAAGTTATGGGCGAAGAGCGTACTAAGCAATCCTCCGAAGGCTTCGAGCGAGCGGACGTCCGCCTCGCAAACCAGGCCGTCGCGATCCGGTGCGACGCCGAGGTTCATGCAGCCGCCCTTGCCGACGCTGTTGAAGTAAATATCCATCAGCTGTGCCGGCGTGCGCACAGTCGGGTCTTCGTTCGGATGCCAGAACCAGCCCTTGCGCAGCGGCACATCGCATTCGGCGGGCATCCAGGCGATGCCGTCGCGGTGACCCGCAGGACCCTCCTTGTCGTTGACCGAATCGCCGTTGGCGGGACGTGCGGCATCGGTCTTGCCTTTAGGGGTGAAGGTCGCCCACGACTCCTCGGCGGCGTACCCACGCTCATTGCCAACCCAGCGGGCATCAGGCCCGACATCGCCGAAGATACAGGCCGTGGGCTGGAACTGCCGCACAAGGCCCCACGTGTTCGGCCAATCGTAATAGGTAAAACGGTCGATGCTCCGCTTTTCGCGCGCCCCGCCGTAGTAGCCGTCGCCGCCGTTGGCACCGTCGAACCAGACCTCGAAGAGCGTGCCGTAGTTCATGAGCAGTTCGCGCAGTTGCGCCTGATAGATCGGCAGGTAGGCGGGCGTGCCATAGGCCGGATTGTTTCGGTCCCAAGGCGAGCAGTAAAGGCCAAACTTCAGGCCCTGTTTTTTGGCGGCGTCGGCGTACTCGCGCACGACATCGCCCTTGCCGTCACGCCAAGCGGCCTTCGAAATGTTGTGCGGCGTGGTCTTGGTCGGCCAGAGGCAGAAGCCGTCGTGATGCTTGGCCACCAGAATCACACCTTTCATGCCGCCTCGCTTGAGTGTGCCGAGCACCTGGCCCGCATCCAGCTTAGCGGGGTTGAAAAGCGCAGGATCTTCCTCGCCGTACCCCCACTCGCGATCCGTGAACGTGTTGAGGCTGAAATGAATCAGCGAAAACGTCTCGGTTTCGTGCCAGCGCAACTGGCGCTCGGAAGGCACCGCGCCATACGGCTTCGGGGCTTCGGCAACAGACCTTCCCGCAAGACACATGCACACCGCACTGATTACTGAAAAACGCTTTACCATAACAAACCTCCTGTTTTCAATAGAATACCGATTCATGCATTCAGCCGCAAGCCGGGAAAAGCAGACCCGTTCCGCCGGGCACGGCGGCCTGCGGGCCTTTCGTTAACCGCTTTCATGCGGTTACGCCTCGTCCTTAAGCGCCTCGAATCCCAAGCGCGACGTCGCCACCCGTGTAGCCATTGCCACGCACAGAACCGCACTTGCAAAAAGGCCCGCCACAATCCCTGTCATCGACAGCCAAGGCAAGGCTGTCCGCAGCGCCCGCGCCGCAGGCTGGATGGCCACCAGCGCAGGCACAAGGCCGACAACCAGCCCCGCCAACACCAAGAGGCCGTATTCCGCCGCCAACAGCCGCACCACCGAGCCTCTCGGCAAACCGATCGCGCGCAGCAAAGCAAGCTCGCCGCGCCGTTCCTCCAAACCTCGTAAAACAACCAGCGCGATGCCCACCACGCCGAGCACCACGCCCAGACCGCCAAGAACAAGGAACATGTCGAGATAGGCGCTTTCCACTGAACCCAACAGCCGCAGCCGCTCCGCGACCGTCTCGACCCTTACGCCCGGTTCCGGATACCGCACCCCGGAAACGTCATGGCTCTTCTCGGCAGGGCCCGGCCGCCGAGCCGGACGTTCTTCAGAAACCGCCGCTCGCAACAGATACGGCGCATAATCGCTCAGCCACATCCGATACCCCTCATCCGGGAACAGTCTCACAAACTGACGTTCGTCCACAATCAGCGCACCTTGCAGGATACCGCTGCGGACCGGTAACGCGCCCACAATCCGCACGCGCCAAACCGTACCGTCACTGCCCAAATAATTCAGCACCGTGCCGTCGGTCATTCCGGCCTTGGCCTTCAGGCTGTATTGCAGCATCGTCTGATCCGCCGCCAGCGCGGGAATCGTACCATCCTCCAAGGGCTGCTCGATCAAGGACCAGACCCCGCCCGAGTCTTCCGGCTCGAAAGCCCGTGCCCGCGCCATGGTCCTCGCGTCGAGTCCGAGCAGCCGCGGCGTCTGCGGCAAGCTCATGTTCAAGCACCCGGCCTCGTCCCCCTCGCGCACACGCACCGGCACCACGCCTTGGCCGCCACTCACCCGCCGCGCCAACTCAATCCCCCGGCTGCGGTCGTATGGCATGACGGACGTGATGATCGAGGCGAAGCCGCCGCTGCCGGACGAGCTGCGCTCACACCCTGCTGCGGGATCGTGTTTCATCGATACAATTCCAACGGTAAGGAATATGCCGACCGCCAGCAGGATGACCACCGGGGCGCTGCGCCGCGGTGACCGCAGCGCACGGCTCACCCCGGCCCGCACCGGACCGGTCACCTCGCGCCCCGCAAGACACGCCAACGCCGCACGCTTCACGAAAAGCAACAATGACAGCATCAGCAGAAAACCCGCACCGAAGAACGCGCCGTTTTCCGCCGCGCCGCCAGGGCTGACGATCATGATGGTCAGGGCCGCCACCGCCAGCCCCCCCCCGAGCAGACTCTCCCACGTTTCTCGCCATCCACCGGCCGCAGCCCCCGGTCCCCTGATCACTTCCCTTCCCTCACCCTGCCACAAGGCAACGGGAGAACATCTTGAAAACCGGCTGAGTGCCCGCAGCAGCACACCCAGCGTCAGCACCACGCTCACGCCCGCCGCCCAACACGCCATCGGCGGCGAAAAGTGAAAGCGCATGCTCGCACCAGCAAAGGCATCGCGCCAAAAGCACGCCAAACTCCACACCAGCGCCCGCGCCAAGACCGCGCCGAGAACGCTGCCGACCAAGGCTCCCAGCAACAGGGGAACGCTCCACTCCGCCGCCAACACCCGGATCACTTTACCACGCGCCCACCCCAACGCGCTGAACAAGGCCACCTCGCTCTTGCGCGTCTCCAACCCCAGGCTCAGCGTGAGCCCCGAGAGCAGCAGTGCCGCCGCCATCAGCACGAACGCCATGCCCGCGAACAGCATCCTGAAATCGGTCGACCCGCGCGCAGCCTTAAACCCCTCCTCCCAAACCGGACGGACCACGAAGCCCGCCTGCGCGGGCGTGATGGTCCCCAGCGCCCGCCGCACCGTGGCCTCGTCCGCAGCCACCCGTGCGCTCATGGCCTCGCCAAAGAACGTCCCGAAACAGGCCTTGCCAGCCGCAAAGGTGAGAAAGGCCTTGGGCGTCTCACGCCACTGCTTCCAATAGGCCTCGTTCGCAGGATCATTCAGCTTCGTCGCATCCATCGGCAGCCCCACGTCCCACGCCGCACAGCTGTCCACCTTCGCCAATCCCGGAAAGACCGGCATGGCCCGCTTGGCGGCAGCCGCCGCGTCCATCGCCAGCACGCCGCGCACACGGAAGGCGCGTGTGTCGGACACCAGCACGCCGCCCGCCTCGAAGCGCCGCCACCCGACCGTAACCGCGTCGTTGGTGCGCACGCCCAAGATCTCGGCGAGCCAGGCGTTGACCACAATCTCGTCATCCTTCAGATCGAGCGGCACGCATACACCGTCTGGCGTCATGGCTGCCACAAACCCGTAGGGGGTCGCTTTTTTTGTGAACCCGTTCGTCGTGACGCCGTCCGGCGTTTCGTTGCTCCCCGCCTCGAAACTGTCGGCAAGATGAAAGGTCGCCAGCTCCGGCTTCAGCCCGGTTGCAGCCAGCGCCTCCGCTACCGCCCGCGGCAGAAACACGCGCTGGCTTTTGACCACCGTCGCACCGTTCGTCGTCTCCAGCACCAGCCCCGCATCCTCGGGCGTCAGCACCTTGGACAGCTCCCGCTCGAACTCCTCGGGCGGTCTGGACGACACCAGCAGATTCGCCAGGCCCGGCACGCCGGCCTGCTCGGCGAGTTGCGCGTATGGCACCTGCACGTTCACCGGCGGCACCGAAGCCGGACGCAGCGCGAAATCACTTGTCAGCAAATTTTCAAGCTGCGGCGGACGTTCCATAAACTGAACGGCCCTCCGCACCATGCGAGCCTCTTTCACGGCCCCAAGCGGCAGTTCAGCCGAAAAGAGCGAAGGCTTTTCAAAACGCACCGCACATTCGCCGTCCCGCAGCACCTCGCGAGCACGGCTGTTGGGCACGGCGCTCATCAAGCCGCTTTCATCCGCTTGCGGACGGCCCGGGTCGCCGCTGCCAGAACTTACGCCGATGATCTGCGCGTCGTCCGCGCATAGTGCACCCGCGACGGTTAGCAGTTCGCCTTTGAGCAACAGTGCGGCCTGCGTGTCCGGTATCCGCCGCGCCAACGTCACCGGGAAAAGTCCTTCGGAGAGCGAGACCGCCGACCGCACCGCACCCAGCCGCGCATGCAGGTCGCGCAACAGGCCCTGCTGTAACGACTCTCCGGTCAATAACGCCGCACAGAGAATAGCGGAGGTCAGCGCCACGGTTCCCGCAAACACGAAGTGCCGCGCTCGATAGTAGCGCAGACTCCTTCTGACCCAGATGCCGACCATACCGTACGTCCCTTTCTTCAACGCATTCACCCTCGCACGACCGCACGAATGAACGAATGAACTAACGAACGAATTCACAAAC
>JBBRJN010000013.1:0-15190 GCA_038219365.1 Kiritimatiellia bacterium
CCCCTGGTGTTCGCCGGGCATGAGCTGCGTGAAGCTCTGCATGCGCTTGATGCAGCGGCCGTTCGCGTCGAGCGCGACGAAGAAGAGCGGGCGCAGGGCCGGCGCGTAAAAATGCGCGGAGCCGTCGGCCTCGACCGGCACGGTGCCGAGCACGCGCGGCAGGGTGAAGGTGCCGACGTAGCTCAAGGGATCCATGCCGCCGGTAAAGTTGATGGGCTTTGGAAGCGACTCAAGGATCATCAGCTTCTTGACGGTGCCCTTTGCCACCTCGGCCATCTGACGGCCCACGTAGACGTTCTCTAGGAAGAATACGCCGTTGGTTTTAGAGGGGTCGGTCCGGTCCGCGATGAGCGGCTCGCGGGCGTGCGCCAAGAGCGGGCGTGGCTCCTGTAGATCACACTCCTTGAACTCTGCAGGGAGCGAATAGAGCACGTTCTCGGTGCCGCAAGCGTCCATCAACACGAGGTCACGATCGCGTGCGGCGAGGTAGAGGTCATCGGACAGGGGCCACGGGTCGCGGTAGTTGCCGGTCTTGCTGATGCGGCGCAGGCTCTGCTTCTCATCAGGGCCCTGCTTGGCGGAGACGCGTGCCACGAACCCTTTGTGCTCGACGCCGCCGTGGCCGGGCGAGTCGATGAAGAGCACATCGGTGCTGCCGGGGATAGGTTTAGCATCGATGAAAAGGCCGCCGGGGTTCAGGTTGCCGAAGAAGATGCTGTGCTGCGTACCGTCGGGGTTCATGGTCCACAGGTGGTGGTAGTTCACCTGGCTGCGGTCCACGTATTCCCAGCGCATGTAGATTAGCCGTCCATCAGAGAGGGGCCAGGGCGTGTTATCCTGCTCGATATTGGCGGAAAGCATGCGGACGTTCCGTCCATCCGCGTCGCAGCGGTGGACCGTGGCGACCTGCGTGAGCCAGCAGTTGACCCAGCGCTTGGCGCGGCCCGAGCAGAAAACGATGCCGTTGTCAGGCAGGTAACAGGGCTCGATGTCGTCGTAAATGCCGTCGGTGAGCTGTTTGATGCCCTTGCCGTCCACGCCGATCTCGTAAAGGTGGAAGTGGGGCGTGCCGCCTTTGCGGTAGGCGAAGAGGATCGTCTTGGCGTCGTAGCTGACACACGGGTCACGCACCGTCCCCTCGGGGTCATCGATAAGCAGGCGCAATGCGCCAGTTTGGAGATTCCAGACGCCCAGGCGGCCTTGCGTGCCGTAGGTCTGACGCTCGGGCGAGGTGCAGTAGTAGCCGAAATTAGCGTACCAGTGGCCGTCAGCCACATGGTTGCGCGTGGCGAAAACGATCTCGTTGAAGAGGCCGTACGCGCCTGAGCGGAGCGCCACCGCACGCGGCTCGATGTTCGGCGGCTCGTAGGCCTTGGGGACTTTGGTGCAGAGCAGTACAAAGTCGTAGATGATCCAGCTACCTTTGTCGAGCGTGAGGGTAATCTCGTTGTCGCCCGCCTTGAAGCGGTCGGACGGAAGGGTGAAGAGGGTGCGCTCTGGTTTGATGTGTCCGTCAGCGTGGCCGGACGAGTCGCCCGAGCCTTCGGGCATCGCCCGCCTTTCAACCTCCTTGCCGTTGATTGCAAGCAGCAGGGTTGGGCTCTCCAGGGCGTTGACCTGGCCGATCACCAGCACGAGCGCTTGGGTGGGCGCTTCTGCTAGGGCGAAGCGGATGGTGAAGGGGTGGGTCTTGCCGCCGGCCCAGGTGTCGGCGGTGTTGGGGTGGATGTAGGGCCAGTCAGACTCAGGCTTGGATTTGCCGACCGTGAAGCAAACGGGCTGTTTGATCGTGTCTTTGTACTTCTGCCAGCCCGCGCCTTGGGCCAGCGCGAATTCGGCGGGACTCTGGTCGTCCTGGCCGATCGAGAAAATCACGTCGGGCAGATCGGCGCGGGCCAGGGTACCGACAAGGGCTGTGGAGAGAACGATGAGTGCTGTTCGTTTCATGTGGCTTCACCCGCTCTTGTTCCCAAGTGTCCCGCAAAAAAAGACTTCGTCCGTTGCCACATCGCCTCAGACAGCACATGCTTCGCGCCGGGTTCGATGAAGAAACTGAATTGATCCGCCGCCTGCTGTTCCGCGTAGGCTTGCCCGATCCGGGCGACGCCTTTGCGGGCATACTCGATGGGCGATCCGTCATCGAGTTCGCCGATGCCGACCAGGGCTTTGAGCCGGGGTTCGTGCGGGCCGACCAGCCAGGTGTGGGTGGACCCCATGGAGTGGCCATAGCAGCCGATCCGATCGGCGTCGACCTCAGGCCGGGCGCACAAGAGATCCAGCGTGCGGCGCATATCGAGGATGTTTTTCCAGGCCAGGCACCGGCCCTGGACCACATGGCGCAGAAACTCGAACCTCTCGTATTCCATGCCTTTGTGTTGTTCGGCTTTCGTCATGCTCGTGTTCTCCACAGGTGAGGAACGGACGGTGGCAGGCAAGGTCAATGCCCCGGTCGCAGTGGCGCCGATGTGCATGAACGTTCGCCGTGATGCGGTGATCGCCATGGGAACCTCTGTTGCGCGGGTTGGAGGGCCTTGCCTCATGAAGGGTTCTCTGCAGTCAGTACCAGCACCCAGTCGATGGGGTGGAGTTGGCCGGGCGGCGTGATCTTCAGTTCGCCTGTGTTGTCCCTGACATCTTGGGTGTGCGTTTCTCCGGTGCGCGGATCGAACCACGCCACGCGCAGTTTCGGTTTGCCGAGGGCAGAGGTATCGAACGTGGCTTCGACGTTGTGCGGGAAGTACGCCATGATGAACGTGGCGTTCTTCTGTCCCGGCGTGCGGTCGCTGGTGACGGCGATGTGGCGCCACTCCTCCTTCGGTCCTTGCTTCAGCAGCGCCTGGTCGGGGATGCGCGTCAGGTACGGTTTGGATTCGATGAGCGTGCGCAGGTGGCGCATCTGGTCCGCGCCGGGCAGGGCGAGCGCCTCGCGCCAGGAGGTGAGTGGATTGTTCTTGGGCTCGCGTCCCGGCTCCCAAAATTGCCAGACCGCGTGGCAGCCGTAGGTATGGCCGCAGGCACCTGAGAAGACCGCCCAGTAGGCTTCGCGCCGCACGTCGTGTTGGCCGAGCCAGCCGTTTTCGGCTTTGAACCCGTTGGGATGATCCTCATAGCCTGGTTCGCCATCGAGGCAGGGTTTGGCCGGCGTGAGCGCGTAGTCGTGGCTAATGAACTCGAAGTTCTTTGCGTTGCGTGAGTGACCCGTCTGTGACATGTTGAAGTTCAGCCAGGGTGCCGCGTGGAAATACTGTGAAGATTGCTGCTGGCCCATGGGGTGGAAGGTGATGAGGTGCTTGCCGCCGTCGCCCGCCCGCAACCCGTCGGCCATATTCGTGATAATCGCGCGGTGGGTGTCGTCCTTGACAGGGCGGTCGCCGCCGAGGATCCAGATCACCGGCTTGTCGCGGTAACGCTTGCCGAGGAACTCACCGTACCCGCGCGCATTATCAGGAGTGAAGACCACGGGGCCGCTACCCCACAGCTGGTTCCACTTGTCGCCCCAGGTCGGTAGCAGTCCGGCCACCAAGCCGTGTTCCTGCATCAGTTCCACCACGCGGTCCACATAGCGGAAATAGGCCTCGTTGGGTTTAGCCGGGTCGTTGTTGATAAGCGGCAAGTCGCCGTTGGCGTTAGGAGTCCTAAGGCCGTCGAACTCGGCCAGAATTACGCACTGGATCACGGTAAAACCCTGCTCGGCACGTCGGGTGAGGTAGTAGGCTGCATCCTTCTCGTTGAGCCGGTGGAAGAGTTCCCATGCGGTGTCGGCAAGATAGAAAAAGGGTTTGCCGTCAGCATCGGTCAGATAACGGTTGTTCTCGCTGACCTTAAGGGGCATCGGCGCACCGGCGGCGCATAGCAATGACGGAACCAGCAGCAGTAGGCAACAGAGATGGCGCATCGAACAACCTCCAGGTAAAAGAATCCGGACGACGTGTGGACTTTCCCCAAAACCACAACCGAATAATGAAACAAAATAATAGCACACGCAGGCTCCCGGTTCAATCGCGTGATTACGAGGAAAAAAGTTAGGCACTGAATCCCACCCGAGGCCTCGGCACCGTCGGTGCTGGGCTCGACAGCTCACAGCCTAGGTGATACATTTATGGCAAATAGAAACAGTGTCCGCTGAGCGTGAACAAAAGAATTTGAAGGTATGGACGAGAGAAAAGGGGGAATGGGGCTCATGAGGTTTTTTACAGTTGTTTTGGGGGCGTTGCTCGGGAGTGCTCCCGGACTGCTGCGGGCAGATGCCGACGTGGCTAGCTTGATCCAATCGGTGACAAAGGTGCGGGCCGATTTTCAGCAGGGGCTTGCGCAGTGCAGCGATAATGCCGCGCGGATTCCCGCTTCGTTCAAGCCGTATCAGAGCGTCAAAGTCAAAGGAGGCGATGCGCCCGTGGCGGTGTCGGTCGACGTGACGGGCCTTGAGCACCTCTGCCTCGTGGCCGAGGGCAGCATGGGCGGCGGCCACACGTACTGGGGCGAGCCCGTGCTGGTCGACCAAGCAGGCAAGGTCACGCGGCTTACCGATCTACAGCCACAGGTGGTCGTTTTGGGATGGAGCGAGTTACGCGTCAACAAAGGCAACGGACCTTTCTACTCGATCGGCAAACAGCAGATGGCGTTCGGGCTTTTCGCGCATGTCGACAGCTTTCTCAGTTATGCCCTCGACAAAAAGTATGTGAAGTTCGAGGCCAAGACGGGCATTTCCGATACCGGCTCGGAGAGTGCCGTTGTCCAGTTCAGCGTGCTGGGCGGCTTTGATAAACGGCAGGTGCAGGCGATCTACAAGGGCAGCATGGAAAACGAGAGCGTGGGCGATCTCGGACGCGCGTGGCAGGTCGCAGCCGAGGGCGGCACACTCGAACTCGCACGGTGGATCCGCACGCCGGGAGAAGACCTGATGGTCGAGGCGATCCGCAAGCTGCTTGCGCAGTGCGGCGACGAGCCTGCGCTCGCGAAACGGCTGGAGACGATGACGTTGAACAAGTCTAGCGTCACGTCGACAGACTGGCTGCGGTTTTATTTCGAGGTGCTGGTGGTTAAACGCGAATATGCCGCGCTCGACGAGTCCATCGCCCAGCTCGATGCGCTGTGCGCGTTCATGAAATCAGAAGGTGCGCCGATTGGCGCGTTCCGCGCGGAAATCGACGTGGCCAAACAAGGCGCTGCGGCTGAACGCAAAAAGGGTGTGCAATCGCTGCGGGTCTACACCGGCTCACTCGCTACGCTGCGCCGTAAAATCCTGTTCAGCCATCCGGCTGCGGATTTCAACGACCTTCTGATCGACGTGCGGCATCTTCCCCTGTACTACCACAACGTGGACCAGTACATCGGCAAGAACAGCCGCGTGGGCCCCGGACTGATGGTCCTGGAGAACTGGAAGGGCTCGGACCCGAAGGAGCGTTGGCTGACGCGTGACAAGCTGCCGCCGGGTGCCACGCAGCACCCCGACCTTTCGTATGACGGCAAGCGCGTGTTGTTCGGCTTCTGCGACCATGCCGAGAAGGACTCGGTCAAGCGGCGTTTCCTGATCTACGAGGCGGCCTTGGACGGCAGCGGCGTGCGGCAGGTGACGGGAACGGCGAAGGACCCGTGGGAGCTGACACGGCGCGACGGGCGCTACACCGTGATGATCGAGGACTTTGACCCGCACCATCTGCCGGGCGGCGGGTTCGTCTTTACCTCCACGCGCAGCCAGAACATTGCACGCTGCCACGCGGGACGTAACGCGCCGGCCTTCTTGATCCACTGCGGTGAGTTGGATGGGTCAGGCGTTCACGCGTTGAGCTGGGGCGAGGCGAACGAGCTCGATCCCGCAGTGCTGAACGACGGACGCGTCATCTACAACCGTTGGGAGTACGTCAACCGGCACGACTGCCTGTTCCATAAGCTCTGGAGCATGAAGCCGGACGGAACGGGAGCCGCGAATTTTTACGGCAACCTCACGCCGTTCCCTCAATCGATCACCGAGCCGCGCCCGATTCCCGGCAGTGGCAAAGTGATGGCCACCGCTACGGGACACCACTCTTTTACGGCGGGCAGCATCGTTCTGATCGATCCGCTTAAAGGCGTCGAGGGCCCCGAGCCGGTTTACAAGCTGACGCCGGAAGCTAAGTACCCCGAGTCGGAAGGTTATGAAACGACGACCTACGCCTCACCGTATCCCTTGACGGAGAAACTTTTTTTCGCGGCGTGGTCGCCGTACCCGCATGTCAGCCAAGGCGACTCTCCGGGCTCGGAGGAAGGTGCGCAGAAGCGCGGACAGGTTTGGGACGCATACGCGATTTATCTCGTCTTTCATCATGAAGGCAAGGCCTACCGCGAGCTGGTCTACAAGCCGAAAGAAAAAGTCTCCGCGTTTACGCCCCTTCCGATCCGTTCTCGTCCCTTGCCCCCGGTGTTGCCCTCCGCGCTTGTGGCCGGAGCGAACGCGCACACGGGCACCTTCTACGTGCAAAACGTCTACGAGAGCATGCATCCGATCGAGACCAACAGCGTGAGGTACCTGCGCATCAACGCGCTCTTCAACCAGCCCACGCCGCGCGTGCCGCACCGGGGATGGGTGATGGACGAGGTGGCCAAAGGCGTGCTCGGCACGGTGCCGGTCAATGCCGACGGTTCGGTGGCGTTCACGCTTCCTTCGCGCATGCCCGTGCAGTTACAGTTGCTCGACGCGGACAAGATGTGCGTGATGAATATGCGCTCGTTCATCTATCTTCAGGACGGCGAAAGAGTGAGCTGTGTGGGGTGCCACGAGGACCGCATGAAATCGCCTCCGCCCATGAGTTACGCGGCGTTGCGCGCGAACGAGCCGACCCCCGTGCCGGGACCGGACACGAAAAAGGGCTTCAACTATGTGGCCACTGTGCAGCCGGTGTTCGACCGCTACTGTATCCGTTGTCACGGGCTGGAAAAGACCGAGGGCAAGGTGAATCTGACGGGCGCGTACCTCGAGCGTGAGACGGAGCGATATCCGAGCGGCAAGCTGCGCATGAGCAAGTCCTACGAGTTCTTGGTGACGAATCCCAAGTACTACAAGATGCTGGACCGCAACTGTGAGACACAAGCCTCCACGCCCAAAGATTACCTCTCCGCCGCGAGCGGGCTGCCCGCCTGGCTGAAAAAGCACGGTAAGGAAAAAGGTGCGGAACTCGACCCCGCGAGCTGGGAGCGGGTCATCACATGGCTGGACGTCAATGCGCAGCTTTACGGTAACTTCAGCTTTAACCGCGAGGAGAGCCGCGTGGCCGCGCCCGAGGGCGAGAAGGCGTTGCGCGCCTACGTGAGGGAGTGTTACGGCGAGGCGCTGGCGGGCCAGCCCTTCGAGGCGCTGGTGAATAACGGCTGTATCGATGAGAGCCGTATCCTCAACGCGCCGCTGGCGGTCGCTGCGGGTGGCTGGGGACAGATTGTGGGCTGGACGAGCAAGGATGAGTCCGGCTACAAAAAGATGCGTGAACGCGTGGCGGCCTCGCTCGTGCCGATGCCGTTCCTCGATACGGATGGGGCTTGCGGCGATCCCGAACACTGCCGCTGTGGTGCGTGTTGGGTGAAGCCTTTTGAGACGGAATACAGAAAGAAGAGATAAAACCATGTTGAAGATGATCAAGACAGCCGCTGCGCCAGAGGCGATCGGGCCTTACGCGCAGGCGATCGAGGTGAATGGAATGGTGTATTGTTCAGGCCAGATTCCTCTTAATCCAAACACGGGGAACATCGAAGCGATCGACGCGGCGGGCCAGACAATGCAGGTGCTGTTGAACCTGCGTGCCGTGTTGGAGGCGGCGGGGTCAAGCCTGCAAAAGGTGGTCAAGACGACGGTCTTTTTGACGGACATCGGCGACTTCCCGGTCGTCAACAAGGTCTATGCCGAGATGTTCGGCAATCACACGCCCGCACGCTCGACCGTGCAGGTCGCCCGCCTGCCGCGCAGCGCGAAGGTCGAGATCGAGGCGGTCGCGGTTAACTAGTATTCGAGTTCGCAAAATCGAGGGGTCAGTTCGCATTATAGAGATTGTGGTTTTGTTGTCGTGGGGGCTACACTAAGCGCATCACCTCATTGAGAGAGCGGTTATCAACAGGGAGTTCCAATGAAACACGGGTGCATGATTTTAGTGTTGGCGCAGGTTACATCGTTTGCTGTGGCTGAGGAGATCGTGTTGTTCGACGCGGCTACAACACCGGCCACAGCGGTCGCTTCGCAATCGGGCGGAACGTTCGCTTTGAAAAACGGCGCGCTGGAGATTGAAACCAAGGGCGAGGCCGGTTATCCAGGTGTCCGCATCAAGGGCGCGTGGGATCTCTCGAAATGTAACCGCCTGACGCTGGAACTGGCGAACCGTGACGGCAAGGGTGACCTGCCTCTCACGGTGCGCCTCGACAATCCGGATGCCGATGCCGGAAAATCGACGGGTGTTTTTGTCGACCGCGTCAAGATCCCTTCCCGGAGCGAAAAAACTGTGACGGTGGCGTTGCCGCCCACGGTTCCGTATGGGCGTGAGATCGGCCGCAAGCTGACAGGGATGCGCAAGGGCCCGTTAGCAACAACGGGGATTGTTGCTGACCTTGATCCGGCGAAGGTCGTCGGCGTGGCCGTCTACATCACTACGCCGAAGCTGGATTGGCGCTGGGGAATCAAACGGATTGTCGCGCAGACCGGCCCCGCCGCTGAGATTCCCGCATGGATGCTTCTGCCTCCAGATAAATTCTTTCCGTTCATCGACGTGTATGGCCAGTTTAAACACAAAGAGTGGCCGGGCAAGGTGCATTCAGATGCGGACCTGAAGGCCGCGTGCGCGAGCGAGGCCGTTGATTTGGCGGCGCACCCGGGGCCCAAGGGGTGGAACAAGTATGGCGGCTGGGCGGCTGGCCCTAAGCAGAAGGCGACCGGGCAGTTCCGTGTGGAGAAGGTTGACGGCAAGTGGTGGATGGTTGACCCGGAAGGCTGTCTCTATTGGTCGCACGGGCCTGTGCGTGTGACGCCTTCGACGGCGATCACGCCGCTGGACGGACGTGAGTTTTACTTTACGGATCTGCCTGCCGAGGGGACGCCTTTCGCAAAGTTCTACACGACGCGTGACGAATTGCTGTATCCCTACTACGTCAAGCGGAACATCAAACGTACCTATGATTTTTCCTCGGCCAACTGCTACCGCAAATACGGCCAAGGCTATTATGAGATCTTCGCCGACCTTGCTCATGTACGGCTGCGGAGCTGGGGCATGAATACCATCGCAAACAGCTCGGACAAAAAAATCTGTCTCATGGACCGCACGCCGTACACGGACCGTTTTGAACTCAAGTCGAAACCCATCGCTGGCAGCCACGATGGCTGGTGGCCCTTCCGAGATCCGTTTGACCCCTCCTTCCGCGCCGACGTGCGCAGGCAGATGATCGCGCACAAGCAGGAGATGGATGATCCGTGGTGCTTCGGATTCTTCGTCGATAACGAACTCAGTTGGGGAGGTCCGTTCGATCTTGCTGCTTGGACATTGGCCTCGCCAGCCGATCAGGCTGCTAAAAACGAGTTTCAGAAGCGTCTGCGGATGAAATACGAGACCCTTGAAAAGCTCAACGCCAAGTGGGGCTCCGGGTACACGAATTGGGAAGCCTTCCTGACGGGCACTCAACGTCCCGGTGTCGGCGCGAACGATGACCTGGCCGAATTCACACTCGCCATCGCTGATGCGTACTTCAAGAATATCCGTGACGAATTCAAAGCCGCTGCGCCGAACAAGCTTTACATGGGCTGCCGCTTTGCGGGTCGCGGGCCGGAGTTCGCTATCAAAGTGGCCGCGAAGTACTGCGATCTGGTGAGCTACAACATCTACGCGCGCTCGATTGAGGATTTCAAGTTACCCGAGGGGATCGACAAACCGGTGATGATCGGCGAATTTCATTTCGGCGCGTTGGACCGGGGTCTGTTTCATCCGGGTCTGATCCAGGTGGCGGATCAAACTGAGCGCGGCAAGACATACACCGGCTATGTCACCTCTGCCTTGCATCATCCCCAAGTGGTCGGCGTACACTGGCATCAGTTCGGGGACCAGGCAACGACCGGTCGCTTTGACGGCGAGAACTTTCAAGTTGGTTTTGTGGACTGTTGTGATACGCCCTACCCTGAGACGGTCGCGGGTATTCGCGCAGTGGGCTACCGGATGTACGAGATCAGAAGTGGGAAATAATCGGAAGATGCTGATCTGAACCGATGTGGCGGCCCGCGTCGAATCAAATCAAATCGAGAGGTGAATGAATCATGCGCTTTAAAGACAAAGTGGTGTTGGTGACTGGCGCGAGCCGAAATACGGGTGTGGGCATTGCGGCGCTTTTCCTTCGCGAGGGCGCAAGGGTGTGTATCAACGGTTCAACGCCCGAGAGCACCGCGCAGGGCGGGCAGTTTTTGAGGGAGATGGGGCTGGACGGTTTTCTTGAAACTCCCGCGGACATTGCCGATACCGCGCAGGTGCGCGCCATGTTCGACATGATTCGCACGGCGTATGGGCGTATCGACATTCTGGTGAACAACGCCTGCCATCAGGGGATCGGCCCGGCCTTCGAGGAGATGGACCCCGCGTACTTTTTGTCGGTCATCAAAACAAATCTGCTGGGCACGTTCCAAGTATCGCAGGAGGCGGTGAAAATGATGCTGCGACAAGAGGGAAAGGGCGTCATTGTCAATCTCGGGTCGAACGTCTCGATGCGGGCGATCCGCAAGCGCAGCGCGTATGTGGCGAGCAAAGGTGGGATCGATGCGTTGACGCGCGCCATGGCGATCGATCTCGGCCCCAAGGGCATCCGCGTCAACATGATCGCGCCGGGCTACATTTTCACCGACCGCTGGGAGAAAATCAGCGACGAAACGCGCAAACGCCGCCGCCTGAATTGCCCGATCGGAGTGGAGGCCACGGCGGACGACATCGCGCAGGCCGTGGCGTTCATGGCCTCCGACGCTTCGCGGAACATCTGCGGTGAGCGGCTGGTTGTGGATGCCGGTTGCAGCGCACAGCACATGCCGGTCGACGTTGACCTGTAATAAAATGAAACCTTCCAAAAACTACAAATGGGAACTGCTGGCGCTGTTGTCGGCGGCGTTCTTCTTCCATCAGGCCGACCGGGCGATTTTCGGCGTGGTGCTGCCGTCGATCAAAAGTGAGTTGGGACTAACGGATAGTCAGCTGGGCCTGATCGGGACGAGCCTGTTTGCGACGCTGGCCGTGATGGTGCCGATCGCCGGTTTTCTGGGAGACCGTTTGAGCCGCAAGTGGATCATCACGAGCAGCCTGCTTTTTTGGAGTGCGGCAACGGCGGTGACGGGCGTGGCTCGCGGACTCTTCAGCCTGATCCTTTTCCGGAGCGTGGCGACAGGCGGAGGCGAGTCGTTCTATGCGCCATCGGCTTACTCACTGGTGGCGGCCTATCATAAAAAGACCCGCTCGCTGGCGCTGGCCGTACATCAGGCGGCGCTGTACATCGGCGTGATGAGCAGCGGCTTTTTGGCTGGCTGGGTGGCTGAAAACTGGGGCTGGCGCTCAGCATTCTATGCGTTCGGCGCGGTCGGCGTCGTGCTCGGTGTTGTGTTTGTTTTCCGGTTACGCGATGCGCCGCAGTCCGAGGGGCAGGTTGCGCCGGAGGTGACCGGCACGCTGAAACCTTGTTTCGGCGAGTCGTTACGCGTGCTGGTACGAACGCCGAGCGCGTTGCTGGCGACGGCGGGGTTTTGTGCGGTTGTGTTCGTGAACAACGCCTATGTGGTGTGGGCTCCCGCCTTTGTGCAGCACAAGTTCAATCTGACGTTGACGCAGGCGGGCGGCGGCGCGATGTTCTACCACCATGCAGCGGCTTTCTGTGCGATCATGTTGGGAGGCATCATTACGGACCGGGTGGTGCCGACGTGTCCGTCATTCCGGTTGCGGCTGCAAGGCGTGGCGCTGCTCTTGGGCGCTCCGATGATCTATTGGCTGGGCATGACAGGCCAACTCGGCATGACGTGGGTCGCAATGGCGGCCTTCGGTTTCTTTCGCGGTCTTTTCGAGACCAATACCCACGCCTCGTTGTTCGATGTGGTGCCGCCGAGATATCGCGCCACGGCAGTGGGGCTGATGACCATGACCGCTTTTCTGTTGGGCTCCGTTTCTCCGTGGATGATCGGTCGGCTCTGCGATGTGTACGGCAAGACGCAGGGCATGGCCGTTGGTTTCACGGTGCTTTCTGCGGCTTATCTGGTGGGTGCGGCAGCAATTTTTTGCTCGTTGCTCTTCACCTTCCGACGGGATCGGGTGTTAGAATAGAACGCGAATGAATGGGGATATCTATCACGTATGAAAATCACTGGCATCAAAACTTTTGTCTGTAACGCGTATCGCACCAACTGGGTGTTCGTAAAAGTGCTGACCGACGATCCGGGGCTCTACGGAGTCGGCGAGGCGACCTTGGAGTACAAAGAAAAAACGGTTGTCGAAGCGTGCCTGGAACTGGAGCGCGATCTGCTCGGCAAGGACCCGCGCGATATCGAGGCGATTTGGCACGACAGCTATCGTGACGCCTACTGGCGCGGCGGGCCGGTGCTGATGAGCGCGATTTCGGCGGTTGACATTGCACTGTGGGATATCTTGGGAAAGAGTCTGAACGTGCCGGTGTGGCGTCTGCTGGGCGGGAAGATGCGCGACAAGGTGCCGTGTTATGCGAACGGCTGGTTCGCAGGTGCGAAGACGCCTGAGGAGTTCGGTGCCAAGGCCGCGGAGGCGGTGGAGACGGCGGGTTGGAAGGGGCTGAAGTGGGACCCGTTTGGCTCGGCCTACCGCCAGTTGGAACCGCAGGCGTTCCGCACGGCACTGAAGTGCGTCGAGAAAGTCTGTGAAGCGGTAGACGGGCGTGCGGAGATCCTGATCGAGGGGCACGGCCGCTTCGATTTACCCACCGCGCTACGTGTCGCGAATGCGCTGGAAGAGTTTAACATTTTGTGGTTCGAGGAACCGATCATTCCCGACACGATCGAGGCGCTGGCCGACCTTCGCAGCCGTGTCAAGGTGCCGCTCTCATTCGGGGAGCGGCTCTACAGCACATGGCAGTTCCGCACGCTGCTGGAACAGCGCGGGGCGGACTTTGTGCAACCCGACGTGTCGCATGCGGGCGGCATCACGGAGCTGCGCAAGATTGCCGCGATCGCGGAGTCACACCACATCCCGTTCTGTCCGCATAACCCCAGCGGGCCGGTGGCGAACGCCGCCACGTTACAGCTCGCGGCCTCCCAGCCCGGTTTCTATTTGCTGGAGACCATGGCGAGCGACGTGCCTTGGCGCAAAGAAATCTGCACCGAGGCGGTGACGCTGAAGGACGGCTTCATGTCGATTCCCGACACGCCTGGGCTGGGCCTGGACATTGACGAGGCTGAGATCGCGAAGCATCCGTATCAGCCGATCGCGCTGCGCCACTACAAGGGCACGCTCACCGAGATCCGCCCGCAGAACGCGGCGGCGTTCTTCTCGAAGTAAAATCCGTTTGGGCTCGACGAGACCGTCTGATTTTGGTAAAAACATGACTCCTTTTTCACCTGAGTCGGTGGAAAGAGTGATCCTGTACGGGCTTTCAAGGCTGGCTGCCCTGCGGGTTCAGGCTTCTAACAAGGAAGAGGTATATCATGCCTACCATGAAGACCAAGAAGGCCGCGACCAAGCGGATTAAAATGTCGGCCACGGGAAAAATCATGCGCTCGCAAGGTGGCAAATCGCACCTGAACGGCTACAAAGCGCGTGGGCGCAAGCGCAATCTCCGTGGTACCACTGTTGCTGCTGAAGTGTTTGTCAAGACCGCGGCGCGTATGCTGCAAGGCAACTAACAAGGAGATTGTGTCATGTCCAGAGTCACGAATGCACCCGCGTCCAGAGAGCGCCGCCGTCGGCGCCTAGAACTCGCGAAGGGTTTTCGCGGGTCCCGCAGCAAGCTTTTCCGTCAGGCCACCGAGGCCGTCGACCGCGCGCAGCGGCTGGCAACGATTCACCGCAAGGACCGCAAACGCGAGTTCCGCGGCCTCTGGATCGCCCGTATCAACGCGGCGACCCGCAACGAAGGAATGACCTACAGCCGCTTCATGGAAGGGCTGACCAAGGCGGGCATCACGATCAACCGCAAGATGCTCTCCGAGGTCGCGATCGCCGACGCGGAAGGCTTCAAGGCGCTGATCGAAAAGGCGCGCGCCGCGCTGGTGTAAGACAAGCAGGCCGCGTAGGCAAGCTGAAAAGGCCGTCCCTGTCGAGGGGGCGGCCTTTCTGTTTTCGCTCTGGACAAACTCCGGCGGAATAACCATCATAGCAAAAAACACTGCTCGTTTAAGACGGGTGGCGCTAATCTTCCAACACAAGGGTGCTTATGGACAACCAGATTTGGCTGATGACGTCGGCTTTCCCGAAACTCTCCTTCGCGCAGGTGGTCAATCATACGAAGGCCGCAGGCGCTCAGGGCATGGAGCTGTGCGTGTTCCGCCGCGACGGGACGCGCCGGGACCATGTGGCCACGCACTTGGACTACGAGGCCTTCTCGCCGGATGACGCCGCAAACGTGCTCGCCACCTGCGAGGCCGAGGGCGTGCGGATGTCGATCGGCGCTTACGATAACCTGCTGGGCGGCGATCCCGCCGAGTGCGAGGCGAACCGCAACCATATCCTGAAGCTGATCCGCATAGCCCATCTGCTCGGCGGCGACGCCAACGACGTCTGCGTCGGCACGTTCGTGGGCTACAACCACGAGCTGGGCAAGGAGGACGGCGGCTTCGCCAAGAACCTCGAACTCTTTGCAAAAATTTTCACGCCGATCGTCAACTACGCCGAGAGCCTCGGCGTGACGCTGAACTACGAGAACTGCCCGATGGAGGGGTGGCGACCGGCGTCCGCGCCGACCACGTATAACAACCTGCCCTGTACGCTTGCGGCCCGCAAGCTGATGTACGCGCTCATCCCAAGCCAGGCGCATGGCGAGACCTACGATCCGTCCCACGACGCGTGGCAGAACATCGACCCCGTGGACGTCATTGAGAACACGGACCTCGGTCGCCTGCACCGCGTCCACGTAAAAGGGACCCGCAACCGGTCACGAAGTCTGGCGGCCGTCCAGTGGGGCCGGCTCTACCCGATGCAGCAGGTTGACGCGAAGCTTGCCAAGAAGGCAGGCGTCTGCCAGCCGGCCAACGAGTGGGACC
>JBBRJN010000014.1:0-15147 GCA_038219365.1 Kiritimatiellia bacterium
ACAGGCACCACTTTCGCACCGAGGAGCTTCATTCGGCTGACGTTCGGCGCCTGTTTGGCGATGTCGACTTCGCCCATATGGATTTCGCACTTCAGGCCGAAATAGGCCGCAGCGGTGGCGATCGCCACACCGTGCTGTCCCGCGCCGGTTTCGGCGATCAGGCGCTTCTTGCCCATAAATTTCGCGAGCAGCCCCTCGCCCATGCAGTGGTTGATTTTATGCGCGCCGGTGTGATTCAGATCCTCACGTTTAAGATAGATGTGCGCGCCGCCGTTTGTGAGGGAGAGCGTACGGGCGTGATAAACCGGAGTGGGCCGTCCTTGGAAATGTTTACGGATTGACCGGAGCTCGGCGATAAAGGCCGCGTCATTTTCGATCCGGTGATAGGCGTCGATGATCTCCGCGAAGGGCTTTTCCAATTGCGGAGGCAGGAACTTTCCTCCGTACTTCCCGAAAAAGCCATGCTCATCAGGTCCTGCAAACTGGTTGTTCTTTTCCGTCATAATCGGCCTTGCACATGATTAGGGAGTGAGATAAACAAAATCGTTTCTACACAAAGAAACAAAGTATAGGTCAAACGCGGAGGCGCGGCAAGCGCAAATACATCGATTTTTTAAGCTGCAAATGAAGGGATCGAAGCTTGCGTGACCGATCAAAAATGCGATATACTTAACCGTTAATGATGCTTTGGGACTGCTTTCAAGCGGACGGGTGCCGGGGGGGGATGGTAACGGCTTACGCGGAAGACGTCGGGGCGTCGTGTGGATTGTGTGACAACCATGATTTTCGAAAAGAACAACGAGGGGGCGGGGGCCGGAGGCGTTGAGGCCGGAGGGGTTGTGTTTGGCGGTTCGCGTTTGGTGCTGATCGCCGGACCCTGCACGGTCGAAAGCCGCGCCCAGATGCTGGAGATCGCCTGTGCGGTCAAGGAGGCGGGGGGCTCCATGTTGCGGGGGGGAGCTTTCAAGCCGCGCTCTTCGCCTTACGCCTTTCAAGGGCTGTGCGAGGAGGGCCTCGATATTCTGGCTGAAGCCCGTGCGCTAACAGGTCTGCCTGTCGTGACGGAGGTGTTGGAGTCTTCCCAGCTGCCGCTGGTCGCGGCGACCGCTGACATGCTGCAAATCGGTTCGCGCAACATGCACAACTCGGTCTTGTTACGCGACGCGGGCGCGTGCGGCAAGCCGGTCCTTCTCAAGCGTGGCATGAGTGCGACGATCCAGGAGTTCCTGCTGGCGGCTGAATACGTGTTGGCCGGGGGGTGCAGGCAGCTCGTGCTCTGCGAGCGCGGCATCCGGACCTTTGAAACCGCGACGCGGTTCACGTTGGATTTGAGCGCCGTGCCTGTTTTGAAAGAAAAAACATGGCTGCCGGTGATCGTTGACCCCAGCCACGGCACGGGGCGCGCCTCGCTCGTGCCGGCCATGGCGCGGGCGGCGGTGGCCTGCGGGGCGGATGGCGTGATGATGGAGGTGCATGCGCATCCGGACCAGGCGCTTTGCGACGGAGACCAGAGCGAGACGCCGGAGATGTTTTACAAAGTTGTTTGTGAGTTGCGTGCGATCGCGGCCGCGGTCGGTAGAACGGTTTAACGTGTTGGCTAAAAGTGACGGCCTGTGCGGGAAAGAGGGCCGGGGAGAAGAGGAATGAAGGTCGTGAAGAGCAGCGTTTTTGGGGTGGTTGTGGCGGGGCTGGTGTGCTGTGCGAGTGCGGTAACGTACCTGTCGCCGGAATACATGGCGGTTGCTCCGGGCGGAAAGACGGTCTATGTGACGGCTGCCACCGCAGGCAAGGTGCTGGTGTTTGATGTCGCCGGAGCCAAGGTGGCAGGCGAGTGGGCGCTCAAGGTTGATCCTAGCGGCGTGGCCGTGGCTGCGGACGGGACCGTTTACGTGACCGGCGGCGGCGTGAACGGCGTGTTGCTTAAGCTGGGTGCCGACGGCAAGGTTCTTGCCAAGGTCGAGACCGGGCACACGCCGATGGCTCCGGTGGTCAGCCCGGATGGGACAACGGTCTATGTGCTGAACCGCTTCAACAACAACGTGGCGGTGGTGGACGCGGCGACGATGAAGGTCACGGCGACTATCGGCGTGTTGCGCGAGCCCCATGCCGCGGTGCTGGGCGCGGGCGGCAAGCTGCTGTTTGTGGCGAACCTCCTGCCGCAGTGCCGCGCGACAGATGATGTGGTGGCGGCCTCTGTTTCCGTGATCGACACGGCCTCGAAAAAATGGATTAAGAATGTCATGTTGCCCAACGGCTCCACGGGCGTGCGCGGCATCGGCTGCGCACAGGATGGAAAATTCATCTACGTGACCCACACCTTTGGCCGGTATCAGTTGCCGACCACGCAGCTTGAGCGTGGCTGGATGAATACGGCCGGGCTGAGCGTTTTCAACGGGGAAACGGGCGAGTATGTCAACACGGCGCTGCTGGACGATGTGGACCTGGGTGCCGCAAACCCGTGGGGAGTGACGGTTTCGGCTGATGGAAAGAACCTGGTTGTGGCGCATGCCGGGACGCGTGAAATCAGCATCATTGATCGTGAGGCGTTCCATGCCCGCTTGGAAAAGGCGGCCAAGAATGAGAAGGTCACGGAGGTCACCAAGTCGGCGTCCGATGTGCCGAACGACCTGTCGTTTCTCGTTACGATCCGCCGCCGTGTGAAACTCAACGGGGACGGACCGCGCGGCGTGGTTGCGGTGGTCGATTCGGTTTTCGTGGCGCTCTATTTCGCGGATGCGCTGGCCGAGGTGAAGTTGAGTGAGGCGGTGGCCAAGTCCAGCCTGATCGCGCTGGGCGCGGCGGTTGATCTGGGCAAGGACCGCCAGCGGCGCGGCGAGATGTTGTGGAATGACGGGTCGATGTGTTTCCAGCAGTGGCAGAGCTGCGCGAGCTGCCATCCGGACGGGCGCATGGATGGCCTGAACTGGGATTTGGTGAACGATGGCATCGGCAATCCGAAACAGAGCAAAAACATGGTCTACTCGGACTTGACCCCGCCGACGATGGTAACGGGAATCCGAGCGGATATGGTGACGTGTAACCGCAAGGGCATGACGCATATTCAGTTCGTGGTGCGGCCCGAAGAAGATGCGCTTTGCATCGACGAGTATGTCAAGTCGCTCAAGCCGGTTCCGAGCCCCTATCTTGTGAAGGGGTCGCTCTCCAAGAATGCGAAAAAAGGTGAGAAGCTGTTTAAGAAGGCTGGTTGTGCCGAGTGTCATCCGTCCGGTCGGGTCGGGCCGAAGGGCGAGAGGCTTTTCACCAACCTCAAGAAGTATAACCTCGATCTGGGTGTGGGCAATGAAGAGGGGCGCGAGTTTGACACCCCGGCGCTGGTGGAGACGTGGCGCACCGCGCCGTATCTCTATGACGGACGTGCCCTGACGATGGAAGAGCTGCTGACGACGTGCAATCCGAAGGAAACACACGGCGCCACAAAGAATCTAAAACCTGAAGAGATCAAGGCGCTGGCGGAGTACATCCTGTCGTTTTAAGAACACGGGGTTGGAGCTTAAAAGGCGTGTACGACGTAGGCGATGGGGGAACTCATGGGAAGCAAGCATGTTGTGAATGGGGGCGTGACGCGGCGGCAGGAGCTCGGCTTACTGGATGTTGCGAAGGGCTTGCCTGCGGTGGCCGCAGGCCGCGCTTTTTCGCAAACAGGGTGGGGCTCATGTGCAGAGCTGGCCCGTGCGGCGGTTGGCGCGAAAGGCACAGGGGTCCCGCAGCTTTGGCTGTGCGGAGGCTCCGGCGCGCTGCCGCCCGTGTACCAGCGTCTTGTGGTCGAAGGTGCGGAGCCGACGCTCATCCGTCGTCACGGGTGCACGGTGGGCGTGCGTTACGAGGATGCGTACGCGTACTATTGTCTTTTGACGGGGGTGCTGCCGCATGATTTGAGCGCTTCGCGGGCCGCGCAGACGACCTCGGTTTTCGAAGGAATCGAGGACGCGTTGACCGCTGCGGACATGACCTTTGAGAATGTGGCGCGAACATGGTTGTACATGGACAAGATTCTGGAGTGGTACGATCCCTTCAACCGTGCGAGGGACGCCTTTTTCCGTTCGCGCAGCGTGTACGACGGCTTGGTGCCTGCGAGCACCGGTATCGGCAGCGCCAATCTCTGCGGCGCGGCGATCACGGCGTGCGCGATTGCGGTCAAGCCAAAGGCGCACGGTGCGGTCACGGTTGAGGCGGTGCCGTCGCCGCTGCAGTGCGCGGCCTTGCAGTACGGCAGTTCGTTCAGCCGGGCGGTCGAGATCGGTACGCCTGAGTGCCGCACGCTGATGGTGTCGGGTACGGCCAGCATTGAGCCCGGCGGTGCCACGGCGTTCGTGGATGACGTGAAGCGGCAGATCCAGTTGACCATGGATGTGGTCGAAGCGATCTTGGTTTCGCGCGGCATGGGCTGGAGCGACGCGACGCGTGCGGTGATGTATTTGAAAAAAGCTTCGTACAGGGAAGTTTGGCAGGAGTGGCTCAAGGCGCACGCGCTGGAGAAGATGCCTCTCCTGACCATCGAGGCGGATGTCTGCCGAGATGACCTTCTTGTGGAACTTGAGGTCGATGCGGTGAAGAAAATTTGATGAACGTGTTCAAAAAAGTAACCGGCCCCGGTGCTGCGGCGTGCCTGTGCTGGACGTTGTCGCTGGGAGCCGTGGCGCTGGCGTTTCCGGGCCCCGAGCACTCCGGCGCGCTGATGTCACACCCGGTGATGTTGGGCGTCACGGTGTTTTTGGCTGCCGTGCTGCTCTTTAACGGCTTGCGTGCTGTGGCGCGCAGGCGGTTCGATTCCGCGCTGCTGCACATCGGGTGTGCCTGTGTAATGGCGGGCTGGTTGGCGGGGCAGTTTGCGGGGCGCATGGCCACGCCTGAAAAGCCCGTGATCGGCGCGATGGCGATGTCCGACGGGGACGTGTCTGACAAGCTTTGGGAAGGGGGCAACCTCGACAAGTTCGCCGGCAGGGTCCCGTTCACGGTCAAGCTAGAGAAGTTTTTCGTCGACTACTACGAGCCCAATCAGCACGACCGCGATGCGGGGCGGATGCCGATGGTGAAGGAGTACCGCAGCCGCGTGACCGTCACGGAACCAGGCAAGCCGGCGCATGTTGAGAATGTCCGCGTGAACCATCCCGTGTATGTTCAAGGCTACTACATTTACCAGCTGAGCTGGGGACAGAGCAACGATGTTTACGGGCGTCCGGTGACCTATACGGTGTTGCAGTTCATCCGCGACCCGGGGCTGCCGTTGGTGTATGCCGGATTTGTCGTGCTCTTCGCGGGCGTTCTCCTTTTCGCCGCACGGGTCTTCCGCCTGAAGGGGCCGGCTGTTAAGGAGGTGGCGCCATGATGTTGAAAATGACGTTGCAGGGCGGCCTCATCTACCTCACGCTGGCGCTGTTTCTTGCGACCGCGGCCGCTTTGCGCGGCGGACAACGGACGGTCGGGCGAGGCTTCTGGTTTACGGGTTTTGTGGTGGCCGTGCTGTCGCTTGTGTGGCGGGGGCTGCATACGGGGCATCCGCCCATGCAGAACCTCTTCGAGTTCTTTCTGTGCATGGCCGCAGCGCTTTGGCCGCTGTCGCAATGGAGCCGGTGGCGCAACGGCATCGACACCGAGATGCAGGACGCGCTGCTCGGCTCGCTGATTCTCTTTCCCGCGGCTTTCGTCTTTGGTGAAGAGCTGCGGCGGCTGCCTCCGGCCTTGCAGAGTCCGCTATTCGTCCCGCATGTGGCGAGCTATGTGGCCGGGTATGTGATGCTGGCGCGGGCGGCGCTGATCGCCTTGCCGATGATGCGCGAGGTGACGGAGGCGGTGCGCGTGCGGCAGGCAGATGCGGCTTCGCGGCAGACGGCGGTCGTGGGGTTCGTGCTCCTGACGCTCGGGCTGCTGCTGGGGTCGCTCTGGGGCAAGATCTGCTGGGGCCATTACTGGCAGTGGGATCCCAAGGAGATGTGGTCGCTGGCCACATGGCTGATGTACGCCGGCTATTTCCACTTCCGGCTGAAAAATGGGCTCCGCAAGCCCAAGGCCTTGGCCGCGTTCCTGTGGCTGGGCTTCCTTTTCGTGGTGTTGACCCTCACGTGGATCAATGTGTCGAGTCTCTTTGCGGGCATGCACAACTACGCGTGATTGCGCAGCTTCAGCTCCGCCGGGCAGGGATAGAGGTAGTGCTGCCGCATCAGGTAATCGGTCTGATACTTGAAGATGTAGTGGCGGAAGAGCGTGACCGGCACGATCAGCGGCACCTGTTCCCGCGCGTATTCGTCGAGCACAAAGCCGAGTTCCTCGCGCTCCTGCGGCGTGAGCTGTTCCGAAAAATATCCCTGCATGTGTTGGAGCACGTTCACGTGGCGGCCCACGGTGGCGTGTTCGGCCATGGCGGCGAGGAAGCGTGTTTCATAGGCGGTCAATGTTTCTGCGAGGTTTACGGGCGTGGCTGCGGCGGCGAGGCGGCCGAGCTCCTGTAGCCCTTCGGGCGCGTGGGCCATGAGCAGGTATTTGGCGCTGGCGTGGAAGGTCTGGAGCACGCGTACCGACGGTTCGGCGACAACCTCGTCGCGGAAGCGCTTGAGCGCGAAGATCCGCTCGATGAAATTTTCTCGCAAGACAGGGTCGTACAACCGGCCATCCTCCTCGCATGGCAGCGTCGGGTAAGCGCGCGTGAAGGCGCGGGCGAAAAGACCCGAGGTGTAGTGCATGGTGGGGTTGCCGTCGGGCAGGTAGAGTTTGACGCGGAAGAGTCCGGAGGAGGGCGACTTGGCTTTGAAGATGAAGCCCAGAAGGTTCCGCGTGCGGAGTTCCGCAACGGTGCGGTCGCAATACGCCTGCATCCGCTCGGTATAGTCGGCCCCGGTCTTATTGCCGATCAGCCGGTTGTGTTCCGGCGTGCCGACAAGATGCATGGATTCGCGCGGCACGGAAAGACCGCAGCCGACCTCTGGACAAACGGGCACGTAATCGAAATAGGGACCCAGCGTGTCGGTCAGAAAGGCATCGTGCTTGTGGCCTCCGTCGAAACGGACGTTCTCGCCCAGCAGACAGGCAGAAATGCCAATCGGTATTTTCGTAACAGTTGACATTTCATTCATAATGTACAGTATGCCCCACAAAAGGCCGCTATACAAGCGCCAATCATTTTGTCTCGGCCCTAAATCCTGCATGAAATCGGATGGCGATCTTGGTAAAATGCCGACATGAAGCTCATTGAATTTGTTCCGCCGCGGCCGCACCGGCTGTGGCCCCTGTGCCGCCAGATGGGTATCACGGAGGTGGTCGTGAAGGTCGCTCCCGAGTTGACGGGACGCCCCGCGCCGTGGAACCGTGACGCGCTGGCCGGTGTGGTGGGCGACCTCGCTGCGGCCGGGTTGCGCGTGGTCGCGCTGGAGGGCGATCCGTTCGACATGTCTCGCATCAAACTCGGACTGCCGGGGCGCGACGAAGACTTGGAGCATTACCGTCAGCTGCTCGCCAACATGGCGGAGTTCGGCATCGGGCTCCTGTGCTATAATTTCATGGCCGGGACCGGCTGGCACCGCACCGGCGAACGCGCGGGACGAGGCGGCGCGCAAGCGACTTTTTTCCGCCTTGCCGATGCGCCGGCCGTGATGCCGGGCGCGCCGCTCGAAGCGGACCGGCTCTGGGACAGTTACGCGACGTTTCTGAAAGCCGTGATGCCCGAGGCGCAGCGGCTCGGCGTGCGCATGGGGTTGCACCCGGATGATCCACCTCTGCCGGCGCTGGGCGGCGTGGCGCGCATTTTCGGGTCGGTTGACGCATACGACCGCGCCTATGCGCTGGCGCCCTGCCGGGAGAATGCGGTGACTTTCTGCCAGGCTAATTTCAAGCTCATGGAGGTTGATCTTGCCGACGCGGCCCGCCACTTCGGGCCGCGCATCGCCTATGTGCATGTGCGCGCCGTGCGGGGCACGGCTGAGGAATTCGTGGAGCTTTTCCACGATGAGGGCGAGACCGACCAGCTGGCTCTCTTCCGCTGCTATCGCGACATGGGTCTCGACGTGCCTTTCCGCTGCGACCATGTGCCGGCCATGGAGGGCGAAGGCTCCGAGCCGGGGTTCGTGCCCGGCTACGGAACGCTCGGAAGGCTCTTCGCCAACGGATACCTTAAAGCGCTGGTTGATGCCGCGAGCCGGTGACCGTGTCGAGTGCAGTGGATTCTGACCAAACTGTAATCCGGGAACCGAGAGAAATGGATAGACAATTCTCCGTTCCTTGTTAAAGTAGTGCCGTTTTTTTGAACGTTTGTGCCGGTTTGCGGCTGGACCCCATTTTGAATTTGTTGTTTAGGTGAAATAGTCATGCATATTGCGCTTCCCAAAATCATTCAAGGCGGCATGGGCGTCGGTGTTTCGAACTGGTGTCTCGCGCAGGCCGTGTCACGGATCGGGCAGCTTGGCGTTGTGTCGGGAACCGGACTTGACCAGGTTCTTGCGCGGCGGCTGCAGGACGGCGACTTGGGCGGCGAAGTCCGGCGCGCGCTCGCCCACTTCCCCATTCCTCAAATGGCACAGCGCATTCTCGACGCTTTGTTTGTGCCCGGAGGCAAGCCCCCGGAGGTGCCTTACAAGCCGGTTGTCGTGCACACGATCAAGAGCAACCGCTGGATGGATGAGCTGTGTATCGTTTCGAATTACGTCGAGGTTTTTCTGGCGCGTGAGGGGCACTCCAACCCGGTCGGAATCAACTATTTGGAAAAGATTCAGCTGCCGCATTTGCCGTCGATATACGGCGCGATGCTGGCGGGCGTGGCCGTGGTCATTGTGGGTGCGGGCATTCCTGTTGAGATGCCGCGCGTTCTCGACGTCTTGGCGAGGCACCAGGCCGCGACCTATCCGATCAAGGTGCAGGGCGCGCAGCCCGACACAGAGTGCCATACCGTTTTTGACCCGGCCATGTACCTCGAGGACGGGCTGGCCTTGCCGCCGCTGAGGCGGCCGGATTTCCTGCCGATCATCTCTTCAGACACGCTGGCCACCATGCTGCTTCGCAAAGCGGGCGGCAGCGTTGAGGGGTTTGTGATTGAAGGGCCTTTGGCGGGTGGACATAATGCGCCGCCGCGCGGGCAGTTGCATCTGACTGAGGACGGCCAGCCGATTTACGGAACGCGTGACGTGGTCAACCTGGAGGCGATGCGTAAGATCGGCCTGCCCTTCTGGCTGGGCGGGGCATGCGGATCACCAGAGGGGTTGCGGGCCGCCTTGGCTGAAGGTGCCGCCGGTGTGCAGGTGGGTACCGCCTTCGCGCTTTGCATGGAGTCGGGCATGACAGCTGATGTCCGGCGGGGTCTGATCCGTAGGGCGTTGGCCGGCGAGGGCCGGACCTTCACCGACCCCGTTGCTTCACCGACGGGATTCCCCTTCAAAGTCGCGAAACTGGAAGGGACGCTTTCTGAGGCTGCAGTTTATGAGCAGCGCCGCAGAGTCTGCGAGATGGGCTTTCTTCGGGAGGCCTATCGTAAAGACGATGGGTCTGTGGGGTTCCGCTGTCCGGCAGAACCCGTGGCGGTCTACCTGGCTAAGGGCGGCAAGATCGAGGACACCGTGGGACGCAAGTGCATCTGCAACGGCCTCTTCGCTAACATCGGCCTGGGGCAGCGCCTGCCGGGCGGTGGGGTCGAGCCGTGCATCCTGACGCTGGGCGACGATTACGCCAACATCGGACGCTTCTGCACCGCCGAGCACCCGGACTACACGGCGGCCGACGTGGTCCGTCACCTCTTGGGCTGAGCCGACGCTTGTTGGAAGGCGTAGAGCTTGCGCTGTGAGGCGATGTAGAGCACCCCGTTGGCTGCCACCGGTGTGGCGTAAAGGGGGCCGTCGAAACGGACCTCGTCGAGGATCTTCTTCTCGCGCGTCGCTAGCGCGACCGTCAAGCGGCCCGCCTCTGTGCCGATATAGACCTTGCCGTCGGCGCAGAACGGCGAACAGAAGACCTTGCCCTTAAGATCGTGCGACCAGAACTCTTGGCCCGTGTCGGCGTTGAGGCAGCGCAGGATGCCCGTGTAGTCGGCGATAAAGACCAGCCCGTCTTTCGTCACGGCCGCGCTTGAAAAACTGCGGTCCACGTCAAAATTCTGCCAGAGCTTGGCCGTCGCGGTGATGTCGCCCTTGCCGGTGGCCTCGAAACACGAGAAGCACCCTTTGCCGGGGCCGTGGCGGCTGTCCTGCCCAACGGCCACGTAAACACGTCCGTTGGCCACAACCGGAGTCGAATTGATCTCGCTGGGGCCGATGCCGCCTTTGTTGTAGGGCAGCAGCACCCCGTCTTTGAATTTGTTCTGGGGCGGGTTGCAGTCGAACCACCAGACTTTCTTCAACACGCCGGGCGAGGTGCCGTTGCCAGGCTCGAAATGCGGGTCGAACGCGTAGCAGACGCCGTCGCCGCCGCCCCAGACGATCAGGTCTTGTCCGTTGACACGCGAGAGCGTCGGAGAGGACCAGTCGCCATGAAAGATCGCGGTGCCGAGCGGCTTGTCGATAACGGCCACAAGCTTACCGGTCCGCTTGTCGAGCACGATCATGTCAGGTGCCGTGGGAGAGGGAATCCGCTTGTGTGACTTGTCAACTCCGTTGCAGGTGCAGACATAAAGATAGTCGCCGAACACGAGGATCGAGCAGTCGACCGCATCTTGCGGCCAGACGTCCAAGGTTTCGATAAAGTCGTACCGCCAGACAATGTCTGCGTCACTTGGCTGCAGTTCGACCGGCGGCAACCGGGGCGGCGTGTTCGTGAAAGCAAAGCGGCCCGGCTTGTCGGGGAAGACGCGCAGGTCGCTCATGTAGTGACCTTCGTCGGTGAATGGGCCGGCATTGCCGTCGGCTTGGCCAGCGATGTCGAGGCAGAGCACATCGCCCCGATTGCCGACTACATAGACACGGTCGCCCTCCACGGTCGGCGACGAGCAGAGTCCGAGATTCATGTCATCGTAATTGAACTGCTTGTTGCTGGTGCGGAGCATGGGTATCACGAGCCGCCAAAGCCTCTTGCCGGTCGCCTCGTCGAGACAGTCGACGACGCTGCCCCGCGTTTTTGTGAAGCGTGGCGTCTCGACCAGCGCGTCATTGGCGCCGATATAGACTTTCCCGGCTGAGATGGCGGGGGTCACGTACGCCTGTGTTCCGAGCGGGGCCGACCACTTCAGGTTCTCGCCAGGAATGAGGGTCGTGACGCTGTTTGAGACGTCTGTGCGGTCGGGGCGGAAGGAGGCCGGAAGCCCGGTCTCCTCCGACACAAAGTTGCGCGCGGCGCGGCCGCCCCATTGAGGCCAGTCTTCCGCCGGCGAGGGCGACGGCATGAGTGCGGCGAGCACCGTCAGAAGGCATGCAAGGGATCTGCTCATAGGGTTTCCACGGGTGTTTGAATCATGTTTCTAGGGCGGGCAACAGCCTCTCCCGATTTAAAGAACAAAGGTCTCGGTAAAGGTCTGTCGCCAACCTTGGGACAGCGGGTGGTTTCCGGTTGTGCCCTCTTTGAGCTGCTTCACGAACGTTTCGGCGTCGGCACGCGAGGCGACCAGTGCGGGATCGATGTGATGTGCCGCGCACGCGGCGCTGATGTGGGCAAGAAGCCGGTCGCTCGGCACCTTGAGCGCCCGCTTGGAGGCGAAGTCGTCGGTCGACGCTTGAGGACACTCCTCGTCCGGCACAGACAGTCCGCGTGTCACAGCGGCTAACAGGTCGGCGAGCACGGCTCCGGGCATCGTGCGGGGTAAGCTAGGCACGCCTGCAAGCGCCGCGCGGTCAGTTGGAGCAGTGAGCGCGAGCGTAACCAAGACGTCGTCCGGCAGAAAGTGGCCGCGCGGCCAGTCGCGCTGACGCGCCTCGGTTTCGCGCCATGCCGCGAGTTCACGCAGGATCGCGAGCGGGCGGGCGCTGAGGCGGGCGCAGCCCTTGACGCGCAGGTACATGAGCCGGATATCGCGGTCGTGATATGCGGATGGGTCATCTAACCGGGCCAAGTCTTCGTGCAGCCATTCGCGAGCGAAGTCGCTGGCGCAACGGTTCAGCAGGGTTTCGCGCAGAGGGATCAGATGGAGAACATCATCGGCGGCATACCGTAGCTGATTCGCGCTGAGCGGGCGCCGCAGCCAGTCGGAGCGGGTCTCGGCCTTAGAGAGGTCAATGCCCAGCGCCTCGCGGAGCAAGGCCTGCAGCGAGCAGGTGGAGCCGAGGCCGGCGAAGCCTGCGGCGAGGCGCGTGTCGAAAATATGCCGCGGATAAGCGCCGGTCGCTCGGGCGAGGATGCCCAAATCCTGAGGCGCGTCGTGCAAGATCTTGGTGATGGACGGGGAGGCGAGCACCGGACCCAGCGCACTGATGTCTTTGATGCGCACGGTGTCCACCAGCCAGCAGGCGCCGTCGCCGGTCGCGAGTTGTACCAGTCCGAGGATCGGATAAAAGGTGCGCTCCCAGAAAAACTCCGTGTCGACCGCGACGGACTCCGCTTTTTGCAGACGGGTTGCCACCTGCTCCAGTTCAGCGGTGGTTGTGATCAGTTCAGCTTCAGACACCTTGGCGTCCTTTTATAGTTGGGCGTTGAGCATTAAGCGTTGGCGTTCATCCCGCAATCAATGCGTGCCTTCGCCGTTCAAGGCGGTGTCGCCCGCGGCGAAAACCTGCACGGTTGAAATGGTTTTGAACGTCTGGTGATCGGCATATGTCCAGACCACCTTCTTGTCGGGGGTGATCTCCAGCAGGTGGGGCGCGGTGCCGAACTTCCCATGGCCGAGCCAGTTGCTGATGAGCACGTTGCCATTGGGCAGCTTTTGGAACCCGGTCAGGAATTTCAGCGGCTGGTCGGGCAGGTCTTTGTTGCTGACCTCCCAGACGGTCTTGCCTTCGGGGCTGACCTCGACCAGGCAGGGCACGCCGCTGTCGCCGCAAGCGATCAGCGTGTTGCCGTTGGCGAGGCGCGTGACACTATGCGGTCCGCCGGGCGTCTTACACGTCCAGACAGCTTTGCCGTCCGGCGCGTATTCGGTCACAAATTTTCCGCCGTAGTGGGTGACGAGATAGTTGCCGTTCTTAAGCACGCGCACGTTACGGATATAGGCGTGGCCTCCCGGTTTGTCGGCCGGGAGCAGGGCAACCTCTTTCACGACCTTGCCGTCCGGCGCGAGTTCAAGCAGGCGTCCAGTTGTACATTCGCCGACGAACGTGTTGCCGTTGGCGAGGCGTTGAACGGCGTAAATCTCGGCCGCGCTCGTGTATTCAAATTTGACGGCCCCGTCTTTGCCGACCTCCTTCACGCCATGGCCGGTGGAGAAGAGGAGCGAGCCGCCGGGCAAGATCCAGAGGTCATTGCAACTCGGAGCCTTCTGCTCCCAGCTGACTTTACCGTCCGCCTCCACGATACAGACTTTGCCGCTGGAGTAATCGCCAACCGCAAACCGCTTGCCCTTCATGTAGGAGGCGTCCTCTGCCATAACGGCAAGCGAAAGAAACAAAACGGCACCGTAAGCGCACGTGAGATTGCCCATGTCCATCCTCCCCTTAAGAAATAATGGGGTGAAGGATACACCGGAAACCGTGACATAGAAAGCGGATTCCTGACAGAGTGTGAAACGCGTGCTTGTGGTTACGGCCCTGTTCTGGCACTCTTTTTTAATGGCTGACCGAACCTCTCCACTACGTAAGACCCCTGTTGAAATTCTCGCCGACCTCGTTGACGGACATGACGAGGCCTTGATGGGAGGGGCGGAGAAGGGCAAGAAGTACCTTCTGAAGTTTTTCGAACGGAACAACTCAATTCCCAATGCGGTGAAGTTTTTTCTCTACGACCTGCTCGCCGAGGACGCCTACCGTTCGGGTGACTTTGAAGCGAGCCGCATGGCGGTGGACAGCGCGCTCGACTACCTGCCGGCGGCCCGCGAAGAAACGGCTCAGCGCTTCCGCGAATACAGCCCGTCGATACGGGCTTTCGAGCGGGGGGTCGCGCTGGCCATCGACGACGGCGAGTTCGAGAAAGCAGCCTCGCTGTGCGACGAGGCTGTCAGCCTCGGTTTGGGTAAGGTTTATGCGGCCAAGCGGGCCTCGATCGAGCGGATGATGTAGCTCCCGATAAAAAATATGGGGCGAAAAGGGGTCGTAACCGTCCTACAACCTGTTACGTGGAACTACTGGGAAAATCCCCATCGACGTCCAAGCTCTTTCGGGCCTCATCCACAAGCCGGTGGTAGTGCTCCCTCACGGTATTCGGCATAATTGCTCCCCGTTCGCCTGTTTAATTGCATGTGTTGCGGAAAGGATGATCGGCTTCACCGGCTTAGTCGTCCTTAAAGAGAATCTCGGCGCCTTCCTTGATCTCGCGGTCAAGCCGCAGGGTGATGTTCACCGTGTTTTTTTACATGGAAAAACTGCTTGACTTAAGGCAGTATCCCAAATGAACAGGTGAGGATCAAGTGCAATACACGACAAAATACCTACGAGGACCGGACGGGACGGACGGAACGGCTTTGAGCGTTCCTTGCCAATCGGAATGAAACAGCGACGGATTCAAAACAGCGCCGGTTCCAAGGCCAACGGCTACGGAGCAAAGACCGATGAAAAGAAAATCGAAGACCGCCTCACGGCGGCGTGGCTTTTTCATGTCGAGTCTTGGGCAAAAGAAAAAGTCGTGACACATTGGGCGTAATATCAAGATTGTGCTTGGAAATTACGCCCTAGCCGGTTATCTTATTTTCGTGTCACCCAAAAGGGAGGACAAGGCAATGATTAAAAGAAATATGACGAAGGAGTTGATGCGGGCGATGGACGAGTACCCCGTCGTCACGTTGACGGGCCCCAGGCAGGCGGGTAAGACAACGCTCGCCAAGTGGTGCTTTCCTCGCTTCTCATACGCGACACTTGAAGATCCTGAGATTCGCTATCTGGCAGAGACTGATCCACGGGCTTTTTTCATAAAGTATCCTGAACCCCTAATCATTGATGAGGTGCAACGTGTTCCCGGCATCACCTCGTCGATTCAGGTCTTTGTAGATGAAGACCGCAAGCGCAATGGGCGGTTTCTTCTGACAGGAAGCCACCAGCCCGGGTTGCATCGTGCCGTTTCGCAATCCTTGGCCGGCAGGACGGCGATCATGAATTTGATGCCGCTCTCCGTGAACGAAGTGATGGCGCACTATGACGGCAT
>JBBRJN010000015.1:0-14995 GCA_038219365.1 Kiritimatiellia bacterium
AGGCCCGCGACCTGACGCGGCGCAAGGGCGTGCTCGACGGGCTGGCCTTGCCCGGCAAGCTGGCCGACTGCTCCGAGCGCGATCCCGCCAAGTGCGAACTGTACATCGTCGAAGGTGACTCCGCAGGCGGTTCCGCCAAGCAGGGCCGCAACCGCGAGACCCAAGCCGTGCTGCCGCTGCGCGGCAAGGTCCTCAACGTGGAGAAGGCGCGCATCGACAAAATCCTCAACAACAACGAAATCCGTACGCTCATCACGGCCATCGGCGCGGGTTTTGGCACGGACGAGTTCGACATCGCCAAGGTCCGCTATCACAAGATCATTATCATGACCGATGCGGACGTGGACGGCGCGCATATCCGGACGCTGCTCCTGACCTTCTTTTATCGCCAGATGCCCAAGCTGCTCGAAAACGGCTACATCTACCTCGCTCAGCCGCCCCTGTACAAGATCACGCGCAAGCAGCGTGAGGAGTACATCGAGAGTGATGACCAGCTGACTCGCAAGCTGCTCTTTCTTGGCGCGGATGACATGACCGTGCGCAGCGCCGACGGACGCACGCTCACCGGCGAAGAGCTCCGCACCTT
This sequence comes from Kiritimatiellia bacterium, assembly GCA_038219365.1. Classification (GTDB taxonomy): domain Bacteria; phylum Verrucomicrobiota; class Kiritimatiellia; order RFP12; family UBA1067; genus JAHFSX01. The sequence continues at coordinate 587 of JBBRJN010000015.1, forward strand.
GTTGGAACTGCTCGCGGAGATCGAGACCACCGCGAACGCCATCGCCCGGCGTGGCGTGGACCTGCACACCTTGCTTGGCCTGCGCAAGCCCGAGACCGGCGAGTTTCCCCGTTTCGTGACCATTGTCGGCACCGGCGACGAGGCCACCTTCCGTTACTCTTACAACGATGCCGACCTGGCGCGTGCGCGCGCTGAAGCCGAAGGGACGTTGGGCGGGTCCATCGATCTCGCGGAAACACAGGTGCAGGGCTACCACCCGACGCAGCAGATGCCTTTCCGCTGGCTGGAGCTCTTCCGTGCGGGCTTGCTCAAAAAGCAGATCGACTCGCTGGCCGTGGCAGGCTTCACCGCCGCGCAGTACGCGGGCGGCGAAGCGCCGGTCGCGTACATCTTGGAGGACGGTGAAGAGATTCCCGTGACCTCGCTGCCCCCGCTCTTAAACACGGTGCGTGAACGCGGCCGCAAGGGACTCTCCATCCAGCGCTACAAAGGTCTCGGCGAAATGAACCCCGATCAGCTCTACGACACGACGATGGACCCGGCCCTTCGCCGCCTCCTGCGCGTCAAACTGGAGGATGTGGTCAAGGCCGACGGCATCTTCACCTTGCTGATGGGGGACGAGGTCGAGCCGCGCCGCAAGTTTATCGAGGACAACGCGCTCAACGTCCGCAACCTCGACATCTGACGCGCGGGAGCGTGCCGCCTGTGAAGGCCGCTGATTGAACTTGTCTCGGGATTGCCCGGCTGACGGCGATATGGTTTAATACACCTGTATTTTGGGATGCGTTTAAGCAAAGGACGTGAGTATGGCTGGTACAACGTATGAGATGATCGGCAAGATCAAACTGATGTTCGAACCGATGACGTTCGCAAGTGGGTTTACCAAGCGCGAGTTTGTTATGACCTTGGAAGACGACTATCCGCAAGATATCAAGTTCGTCTGCATCAAAGAGAAGTGCGCGCTGCTCGACCGCGTGGCCGTGGGTGATCGCGTCAAGGTCGACTTCCGGATCCGCGGCAATGAGTTCAAGGAGCGCTACTACGTGGATTTGCAGGCGTTCAAACTCGACAAGATGGACACCGACGGCTCTTCGGTGACCTACGAAGAGGCCGAGCCGCTCTCGCCGCCGGATGACCCGACTCCCTTCTGAGGAGATACGAGTTAGGAGTTGGCGGATGGCGGAAGCACCGAAAAAACTCAGTGAGTTGATCGCGCTTGGCGACGCCTTCCTCGCACGCAGCACGATTCCTGATTCGCGCGTGGTCTGCGAGCTTTTGGCCGCTCGGCTTTTCAAATGCGGGCGGCTGGAGCTGTATCGGCATGCCGACTCCGTGCCTGACACGCGCATTGTTGACGCGCTTCGCCGCGGCCTGCAGCGCGTGGCCAAGGGCGAGCCCATTCAGCATGTGCTCGGCCAGTGGGATTTCCGCAAGCTGACGCTGAAGGTTGACCGCCGCGCACTGATCCCGCGACCCGAGACCGAGCAGCTGGTGGATCTTGTCCTCAAGTCGGCTTGCGTGCGGCAGGTGGCCAAGCCGTTGATCGTGGACGTCGGCACCGGCACCGGCTGCATCATCCTGAGCCTCGCGAAGGAACTGCGCGACGGCGTGTTCGTGGGGCTGGACATCAGCCCCGAAGCGCTGGCGCTGGCCAAGGAGAACGCGGCGCTCACGGGACTTCAAGAGCGCGTTCTGTTCGCGGAGAGCGACGGTTGCGGCGAGTTTGACCCCGCGAGCGTTGATGTTCTGGTCTCCAATCCGCCTTACATCCCGTCGCATGTGGTGGACGGACTTGAGCCGCATATCCGCGACCACGAACCGCGCCTCGCGCTGGACGGTGGGCCGGACGGGCTGGACGTCTACCGCGCACTCCTGCTCGATGCCGTGATGGTGCTCAAGCCGGGCGGCGGAATCTTTCTTGAGATCGGCGACGAGCAGGGACCCGCCCTGCACGAGATGCTCGAAGAGTATGGCTTTACCGAGGTTTCGGTCATCAAGGATTATTCAGGCAAGGACCGGTTCGCGACGGGCACGCAGAGCGTGTAAAGGCGAGTCGTCACGCCGCGTTTGGTAGGGACGTTTCCCCGAAACGTCCGCCGGGCAATGAAGCTGCTTGGACCGGCGGACGGCTCGGGGAGCCGTCCCAACCGGACGCGGCCACACACGCCGGGCTTTCAACTCCCCCGTCCCTCTTTGCCTTACTTCACTCGACTACTCACTGCTCTCTACGCGCTTCTCATTGCGCCTTTGCCTTTGCGGGAAAAACAACTTGTTTTTTATTGCTGTTGTTGGTTTGTAAGGCACTAACTCGGGTGCGGATTCAACTAAGTTGAATCGCACCCGACAGGCGGTTTCCTTGGCATTTCGCACACAAAATGCCATCATCCGCACATAAATGAGTGAAGGAGAGAAGCATGGCAACCACAACGATGACGATCCGCGTCGATGAGGCGCTGAAGCGCGCGGCAACCGAAGCTTTCGCGGGCATGGGGCTGAGCCTGGCCAACGGTGTTTCGGTCTACCTGACCCGCGTCGTCGCGACGAAGTCCATTCCGTTCAAGGTCGAAGTTCCCGCCCACACGCCGTCGCCGTCATTCGGTCTGACAGGCGAAGCGTATCACCAGCACCTGCTCCGCGCGAAGAAGGAGATTGAGTCTGGTAGCATCGGGACGGAAAACGAACTGATCGAGGTGTGACATGGCGCTCGTATGGAAAGATCCCGCCTAGGAACAATATATCGACTGGCAGCTCCTCCCATTACGGAGACAACTAGTCCTGCGAAAATGATTCGATTCAATCGAGTCCGTCGATTCGCCCCACTCATCAGAACTTAAATCTACATGAGGTAGGGAAAGGTCAACCGCGACCTGTTGTCCGTTCTGAAAACCCGTGCGGAGCAGTTCAAGGCCTTGCTGCTCACGGGTCCGCGCCAAAGCGGCAAGACCACGTTGGCGCGGACCGCCTTTCCCACCAAACCCGATGGCGGTGAGAAGCGTTTCGCGTTCAAGAGTTACGATATTGTCTCGTGGCGGGAACTACAGCTGCACCTCACTGGCCCGCTTCAGCATCGGTGTCTTCGGCGCGGACATGAAGGTCCGTCTCCTTCACGATGGCCCGGTCACGATCGAACTGCGGACAGAAGCGGAGTGATGAACGTCGTTCTGCACCCGTATTTTGCGGTTTTCCTGTTGATGGTTGCGGGTACCTAGGTGTACATGCACTCGCTTGGCGGAGCGCTCTTTGATGGGTCTTTGTATCCACATATCATGAGAAGTGGACATACGGATATAGAATTTGACGTCCTAAAGAGAAGGTGGTACGCTATCCACATCTCATGAGAAGTGGATTGACCATTTATCATCCGTCCGTGTGGCGGACCTGCCGTGCGTTAATGAATGAGCGGAGGTTGACGTGTCTGTCGGTTGTGCTGAATTCGCCGGGGGTGTCAGTTGGGGAGGTCGCCGATGAGGCGGGGCTTCCCGAGAATCAGGCCAGCATCAACCTGCGAGCGTTACAGGCGCGCGGCTTGCTCACCGCCCGGCGCGACGGGCGGTGGATACGGTATTTCCCAGAACCCGATCCGCTGGTCCAACATGCGGCTGCGGTGCTGGACGCCGTTCGGCGGGAACTAAAAAGCGGGTTGGAACATCAGGTAGAGCCGTTGATGGAGACGTTTCGGGCATTCACACATTCGCGCCGCCTGACAATCCTGAAATACCTAGCACTACTAAATAAAGCAACTTGCGAGGAGATCGTTTCAAAGACACGAATCAGCCAGCCGGCGGTATCGCGTCATTTGGAAACGCTACGCGGTGCGGGTCTCGTTTCTACGGTGGAGAATGGAGTATGGAAATTGGCTGCAAGGAACGAACTGTCTGCACTGGCGCGAGCGCTTCTCGATATGGTCGCGAATGGATAATGCGAGCCTCCACTTATCATGAGAAGTGGATGAGTGGAAGGGTGTCTGCTGGTCAGTGGCCTGTAATGAGTTGGTTGCTGGCAGGTGGATGAGAACGATGTCCGGTTTGACCGTAAAGGGACATGGACGAAGGGAGCAAACGTGTATTTCATCGGACCACATGTGTCAATCGGGGGGGGGGTGGCAAACGCGCCTAAGAATGCCAAGGCGCTCGGCGCGACGGGCTTTGGCCTGTTTGTGAAGAACCAGCGCCAGTGGACCGCCGCGCCTTACGCGGAGGAGGACATCGAGGCTTTCAAGCGGCAGATGGCGGCCGACGGTTATGCGGCCGCGCACGTCCTGCCGCATGCCGGGTATCTCATCAACCTCGCGAACCCCGATGAGGAGGCCCATGCGAAATCCATGGCCGCGCTGCTGGACGAGTTGCACCGCTGCATGGCGCTCGGGCTCGACAAGCTGAACCTCCACCCAGGCAGCCACCTGCGCCTGATCACGCCGCAGGCGGCCTGCGAGCGCATCGCGAAGTCGATCAACACCGCCCTGGCGCAGACGCGCGGCGTAACGGTGGTGATCGAGAACACGGCGGGCAGCGGCGGCAACCTGGGCTCGGTCTTCGAGGAGCTTAAGGCGATGATCGACGGCATCGATGACAAAAAGCGCGTGGGGGTTTGTCTCGACACCATGCATACCTTTGCGGCCGGTTACGATATCCGCACGCGTGACGGGTTTCTCAAGACCATGGAGCATTTTGACAAGACGGTCGGCATAACGTATCTGCGCGGCATGCATCTCAACGACTCCAAAGTCGGATTGAACGCGCATGTCGACCGGCACGAGTCGCTGGGCGCGGGGCTGCTGGGCATCGAGGTCTTCACCTGCATCATGAAAGACGCGCGCTTTGAGAACATGCCGCTCGTTTTGGAAACGCCTGATGAAGCGCTCTGGGCGCAGGAGATTCAGCAACTGATGGCGATGGCGGAATAGGGAAAGAACCAAGGCCCGTCCGCCAGCATTAAAACCCCAATCCGTGCCAGGGCAAACGTACCTGAATGAGAGCGTTTTTTTCAGCCTTCCAGAGTCAAACAGGAAAGCAGATACGTTTCCTTCGCGATGATGCTTGGACCTGCGGACGGCTCGGGGAGCCGTCCCTACCGGACGCATCCCTGCGACGTCTCGGATGCGCGCTTTTCATTCGATGGAGTCCGTGTTCCCGGCGTGTGTGGCCGCGTCCGGTAGGGAAGGCTCCCCGAGCCGTCCGCCGGACCCGTGTGCGCTTTCTGTGCGCTCAGCGTTCAAGTCGGGACATATTCCTGCACGACGCGTCACCCGTGCCGCAGTCAACTTGAGCATTGAGCGTTTGAAGTTGAGGTTTTTGGGTTGCGGGCGTCGCCCACATGAGTAGTGCGATTGGGTTATGGACGAGGCCTGTGGAAGAGCCCTGCACCCAGGAGGGGATTCCCCGGGTTGAGACTCTTGCAAAACAGAGGCGGTCATGCTAAAAGGGGGCACGTAAGGGAGCCGGTCATATGCCGGTCAGACCCGAGGGGAAGGACAATAATGAGAAAAATGATTTTGTTTGCGGCACTGTTGCCGCTTGCCGGAATTTGCGGCGAGGCGGTTTTGGGAACGGGCGGAACGCTGAAATTGGACGCGCCTGCCATCGAATTTTACGGGAGCCTCTTTACGGCGAACTGGGCGAAGAGCGTGAGCGGCGGTGGCAAGGCTGCGCCAGACGCGAAAGGTGCGTGCGCGTTCGAGGTGGTGGCCTCCGAAAAAGAAAAGGTGGCCGGACGCGTAGAAGTTACGCAGGCAGAGGGCGGAGCGGTGCGTGCGGCTTACACCTTCACGCCGAAAACAGACATGACGCTGAACGCACTGGCCGTCGCTTTCCGACTGTCCGCGCAGCAGGCGGCAAGCGCGAGTTGGAAGGCTGATGCCAAGTGCGGTACGTTTCCTGAGAAGTTGGGGCACGCGTCGGTTTTCAGTGGCAAGATAAGCCGCTTGGAATTGACTTTTCCGCCGCCGCAAGCGGGACGGCTTGTCGTGACATTCGACGCGCCGACACCGGTGCTGATCCAAGACGACCGCAAATGGGGAGACAGCTTCAGCTTCCGCCTCGGAAACAACGGCGAAAAAAAATATGCGGCGGGCGTCGCCTATCATGTGGCTTTTACGCTCGCGACACAGGAGCCGCTGACCGTCGCGTATGACCGCCCCGTGACGCTTCAGGCGAGTCAGGAGTGGGTGACGCTCACCTACGAAAAGGAGATCGTGCCGGGCTCTGCGCTCGATTTCTCGAAGATCGGCAACGTCGACGCGCCCGCGGGCAAGTACGGTTATCTGCTGGCCAAAGGCCCGCATTTCGAGTTCGAAAAGAAGCCGGGTATTGCGCAGCGCTTCTACGGGGTCAACTTCTGTAGCACCGCGAATTTCCCCTCGCAGGAGCAGGCGGAGCAACTCGCCGAGCGGTTGGTCCGGCTGGGTTACAACAGCATCCGCGTGCACCACTATGACCAGGGCTGCGTGCAGGGCAGCAAGGACGGACTCACGCTGAACCCCGAGCAGATGGCCAAGCTCGACGGGTTCATCGCGGCGTGCCTGAAGCGCGGGCTGTACGTGACGACCGACCTGTATGTGTCGCGCAACGTGACGTGGCGGCACATCGGCATCGAGCGCGACGACCCCATGGACAAGAACATCTTCAAGGCGCTGATCATGGTCTACGAGCCCGCCTATCAGAACTGGGCGACCTTCGCGAAAGCCTTCCTCGCGCACGTGAACCCACACACCGGCCGCCGCTACGCGGACGAGCCTGGCCTGCCCTTCATTGCCATGATTAACGAGGGCTCAATCGGGTACGCTTCGAAAGAGGCGCGCGAGACGCCGCAGATGCAGGCCGCGTGGCTGGCGTGGCTGAAGACCAAGCAGGCCAAGGACGCTTCGTTCGCCGACATCCCTGAAAAAATGCCGACCTCGATGAGCGGCTCGGCGGGCTCGGCGGTGACGCTTTTCATCGCCGACACCGAGGCCAAGACCGTGGCCCGCATGAAGGCCTTCCTGAGGGATGAGGTCGGCTGCCGGGCGCTGATCACGGACTACAATTGCGGCTCGCACTATGTGCCGCTGCAGCCGGTGCGCGAGGCGCTGTACGACTACGTGGACGACCATTTTTATGTGGACCACCCGCAGTTCCTCGAAAAGCGGTGGTCTTTGCCGAGCCGCTGCGGCAACGAGAATCCGCTGCGCAGCGGGTGCCGCACGCCGTGCGGCGTGGCCTTCACGCGGCTGGCCGACAAGCCTTTTACGATCTCGGAGTTCAATTTCGCCGCGCCCGGCATGTACCGCGGCGTGGGCGGCATTCTGACCGGTGCCATGGCGGCGCTACAGGACTGGAGTGCGCTCTGGCGTTTCGCCTACTCGCACCGATTGGAGAACATGCTCGACGGCGAGGGCGCGATGAGCTACTTCGACGTCTCTACCGACCCGCTGGCGCAGGCGTCCGAGCGGGCCTCGATCTGTCTGTTTCTGCGCGGGGATCTTGAGCCCGCAGCTGAGAAGGTCGCGATCGCGCTGCCGCCGGGCGAGGTCGGCAAGCTGGCGCCGGGCGTCACGCGCCTTTCGCCCGAGTGGAGTCAGGCGGCGTGGAAGGTGCGTGTGGCGACGCACGGGGCCGCTGCGGCCGCACCCGGCTGGCGCAGGGTGCCCTTCGTTGAGGCCTACGCGTCCAATGCAGCAACGGCCTTCGCGCCGCTCACGAACGCGGTCGGAGCGCTCGCCATGGATCAGGCGAGAGGCTCCTTCACGCTTGCGACCGCGCGTACCTGCGGCGGCTTCGCGGAGTCGGGAGCCGTGGTTGCAGGCGCTTTAGCGTTCACGCTGTCGGGTGCGCCTGCGACCGTGTGGGTGAGTGCACTTGACAACGAGCCGGTGGCGACGAGCGGACGCTTGTTGCTGACGCATCTAACGGACGTGCAGCCTGCGGGGGTTCGCTACGCCGAACGGGCGCGCAAGACGCTGCTCGCATGGGGCAAGGCGCCCTACTTGGTGCGCACGGGGCAGGCCGGTGTGACGTTGTCGCTGAAGAATCCTGAAGCCTATGCCGTCTACGCCCTTGCGACCAGCGGCCGCCGGTTGGAGAGGATGGCGACGAAGGTCGAAGAGGGAACACTCCGCTTCACCGCGTCGGTGGCTGGCGCGGATGGTGTGCGCATGCTGTACGAGATCGTAAAGGAGTAGCCTTTCAGGACGTTACGAGGCTGCTGTGGAGCCCCGACTTTCTCTTGGCCCCCGTGCTGTGTCGAGGGTAGTGTAATGTCTGTAAAGTTTAAGCGTGGGTATCACAAACGGGAGGGGCTGGAATGATGAAGTCGAAGGTTGCTATTCTGACGGGGGCATTGATCGCGGGCGTTGTTTGCGGCGGGGACACAATCACGATGCGGTCGCTGTTGAGGGAGATGACGGATCGAGAGGCGGTGGCACGTTTCCCTGATCCGGCCTACACGCTCCGACAGTTCGGCAGCTACGACCGCGGATCGGTTGCGCCCGACAAGCCCGGTTGGTTCGCAAACGACGACCGCAGCCAGTTCCTGCGGGTCGAGACCAACGGCGTGCGGCGCGAATGCGTGATGCTCGACGCGACTGGGCCCGGCGCGCTCGTGCGCTTCTGGGTGACGGTTGCGGGCACCGACGGCTCGGGCATCCTGCGCATCTATCTGGACGGAAGCGAGAAGCCCGAGATCGAGGGGAAGGTTCTTGATGTGGTGAGCGGCGGGGCGCTGTGCGGGGACCCGCTTTCCTCATCGGTCTCGCTCAAGACGCCCTACCTCCAGCGCGGTCACAACCTGTATCTGCCGATCCCGTATGCGAAACGCTGCGTGATCACCTACGAGAGCGCGACGGTCTTCAAGGGTGAGAACTTCTATTACAACATCGAGTGCCGGACCTACGAGAAGGGGACGGGCGTGGAGACCTTCTCGCTGGCCGCCCTGCGGCGCGACGAGGTGGCGGTTTCTGAGCTGCGGCGTAAGCTGGCCGGCTGCGGCCTCGGACTGGAGGGGCTAGAGACCCAGTCGGTGTCGCTGGACGGGCTGCTCGCTCCCGGGCAGTCTGTGACTTACACGGTTGAGGGGGCTCGGGCGGTCCGGCTTCTGGCAATGGCCTTGAACGGCGGACGTGACGACCAGGCGCTGCGCTCCACGGTGATCGAGATGACGTTCGACGGGGAGCGGACCGTGTGGGTGCCCGCAGGCGACTTTTTCGGGACCGGTTACAAGCTCTCACCGGTCCGCATGTGGCACACGCAGGTGTCGGGGGGCGGGCTGATGGAATCGGCGTGGGTGATGCCCTTCAAGAAGAGCTGCGAGCTGACGCTGCGCAACTTCGGGACTAACGCGGTCACAATTTCGCAGGGTGAACTCGTGACCGCTCCTTGGCAGTGGGACAGCCGCAGCATGCACTTCGGCGCGGGCTGGACAGAGCTTAACCGGGTTTCGACGCGGACACCGGCGAACGACCACTATGATGTCAACTACGTAACCCTGCAGGGCGAGGGCGTGTTGGTCGGAACCGGCGTGACGCTGTTCAACACGGCGAAGACCTGGTGGGGCGAAGGCGATGAAAAAATATTCGTGGACGGCGCGGCCTTTCCGACACACATCGGCACCGGCTCGGAGGACTACTACTGCTATGCGTGGGGCAACGGGAACTTCTTCGAGCATCCTTTTGTCGCCCAGCCGGAAGGCGCGGGCGCAGGCAATTACGGGCTCGTCATCAATCTTCGGAACCGCGCCTTAGACGCGATCCCGTTCCGCACGCGGCTCCAGTTCGACATGGAGATGTGGCACTGGGCGCAGACAAGGGTCAACTACGCGCCGGTCACCTGCTGGTACATGAAGCCAGGAGGCGTCTCGAATCGCGGGCCGGAGCCGAAGCTGGCCGCTTTGCCGGTTGCTGAGACGCGCCGGGACATCATGCCGCTGGCGCTGTTCAAAGAGGGCGTGGTTGAGGGCGAGGCGCTGGAGGCGGACGTGAACCGCGGCAGCGCGAAACCGCAGGACGGGCACCCCGGTGCGGGCTGGAGCGGGGGCAAGCAGCTTTGGTGGACCGGTGCGAAGCCCGGGGACACGTTGCGCTTGACCTTCGGGATCGCGGAGGCGGGCCGCTACGCTCTCACGCTCACGCTGACCCACGCCAACGACTACGGGATCGCCGATATCGGACTCAACGGGCAGACGCTCGTCAAGGGTTACGACGCTTACGCGGAAAAAGTGGAGACCCGCGTTGTGGACGCCGGCATCGTGGAACTCCAGCAGGGCGAGAACGTGCTGACGCTCAAGATCACGGGCGAGAACCCCAAGGCCAAGCATGACAGCTACATGCAGGGCGTGGACAAGCTTGAGTTCCGTAAAGTGGGCCCAAAATGAGAATGTGTACGGGTATCTTGAGTGCGGCTACTGGTCTGCCAGCAATTTTAAGTATGGCTGAAAACGCCTCACGGCGTCACTACGAACACAAGAAAGCGTGGTCTTTCTCGTTTGTAGTGGGCAGGGGTCGATTTTATTTTGTTGAAGGTTAAGCGGCAGAATGCGGTTTTTTGCGGTGGCTGCGTAGCCGCAGGGACCTGCGGACGTTTCGGGGAAACGTCCCAGTGGCTCCGGTGCCGCGCCTTTCATGCGGCGGCCTTGTTCCCGGCGTGTGTGGCCGCGTCCGGTAGGGACGGCTCCCCGAGCCGTCCGCCGGTCCGGGCGTCATCGCCAGGGCAAACGCATGTTGCTTTCATGTTGGAAGGGAAGTAGTCTCGCACCAAGAAGATGTCTTCGTCTTTGCACCGACGCCAGCTTAGACACGGCGGTGGTCAAGGAGAGGTGTCGATACCGGTGTTCTGCGTTCTCTGTTAGGACTCCGTTACGCTGAGCCCCAAGAGTGTCCAGGAATCGAGGCGGGCGGGGCCCCATTTGACGGGCACCTGCTTGGGTATGCCCATCGGCATGATCCAGATAGAAAAGAAGCGGGTGACCTTCGCGCTCAGCTTCGCGCGTTCCGCTTCCGTGGCGTCATGACTACTGAACGCGGAGCAATGTTCCGCGATGGGTGTTGAGGACCACCTGATTACCGACCAGAAGCACGCGGCTGCCGAGCGGCGCACCGGTGATGGTCCAGGCGCTCAGATCCGTCGCGCCTGCGGTTCCTCCCGCCGTGAAGAGCGGCTGGCCGGTGTAAAGGAAGCCGGTGCCGCTGATATCGAGCGTGGCGACCGCGGGCAGGGTGAGCGTGCCGGTCACCACGATGCGGCCGGCGGTATGGGCGGTGCCGTTATAGGTCCAAACCACTTTTGACCCCTCCTTCAGCGTCAGCGCGGCGACGCGCGCGACATTCGTGCCGGACGTGCCGAAAGCCGCGCCTGAAACCACGGTGACTGACGAAGTGGGCATGCCGCTGCTGACCAGCAGGGTGCCGTTGCTGACGAGGGTCGCGCCGCCATAAGTGTTGACTCCGCCGGTAAGAAGCAGCGTCCCTGCGCCGACCTTGACCAGACCGGCGTTGGTCCCGGTGTGCGAGCTGTTCAACAGGTTGACCGAGATCGTCAGGTCGGCATCCGAATTTCCGGTCACGTCCTCGACGCGAAAATTCCGTATCGCCCCGTTGTTCGATTGGTTGAACGTCAGGTGGATGCCGTTGTTCGACCCCGCTCCGGACAAGATCGAAGAGGGCACAGCGCCGGTCACGACAACGTCGTTGTTGAGCGCGAAGGCTTGATAGGGTTGGCCGGAACCGGGGCCGGTCACGATCGTTCCGCCGTTCAAGTAGAGGGCCCCCAAGGTTTGGTAGCCGCTAGTCGTCCTCAGGGTTCCGCCGTTCAGGTTGTAGGTGGCATAATCGTTCATGGAGTCGCGTGCCACGAGGATTGTCGCCCCGCTGTTGATGGTATAGGAGACGGCTTTAGAAAGACCGATCCTTTGGACGGCGGTTCCCTGACCTTGCTGCAGCGTCCCACTGGCTACGACCACGGCCCCGCTGAAGGAGTTGAGGTTGGCGGACGCCGCGATTACAGCCGTTGTACCCGCGCCGGAGTGCATGAAAGTCCCCATGCCGCTGATGGCATTCGTCAGGAGGAGGTTGGCGCTGCTCGCGAAGTCCAGTGTGCCGGCATTGATCGCGAGCGTCCCGTTAAAAGCGACGGCCCCCGTGAGCTGGAGCGTGCCCGTGCCGGACTTGGCCAGGCCGCCGGTGCCGCTTACGTTAACGAAGGTCAGCAGCGTGTTCGTCCCCGCAGGATTCACGCTGACGGGTGAGGAGGCGGCCTGCAGTTCGACATTCGTGACCGTCTGTTCGCTGGTGAAGTTCGCCGCACCGAAATCGAAGGTCTGCCCGGTCTGCTGACTGGCGCTGAGGCTAAACGCGTTCAGCTCGACCTGTGTGCCGCCGATGATGCGGCGGATGTAGGAGCCCGGCGGCAGGTATGCGTTTGTGACGGCTTGGCCGATGGCCAGCCCGGCGGTCGAAGGCACGGTCAAGGAGAGCGTGTTGGCCGCAAACGTCAAATTGGTGAAGGTGCTGTTGGTGGCATTGCTTCGGCCCGCGAGATCGAAGCCCCCGCCGTTGAGAATCAGCTTGGAGCCCGAACTGTAGGCGTTGTTCAGGGCGAGGCTGCCCGGCGCTCCGGCGATCTGGGCGTAGTCCACCTGGATGCGCCCGGCGGTCACGGTCGTATCGCCGGTCCACGAGTTGGTCGCCGCCAGCCCGCCCCCTGTGAAGAGCAGATCGCCCACGCCGGTCTTGAGCAGGGAACCTGCTTCGCCCGCCTTGTTGATCACCCGGGCCGAGGGGGAGATGTAGATCCTGCTGCCGGCCCCGTCCGCGTTAAAGGTGTGCATGCCGCTCTGTGAAAGTTGCACGGTGGTCGGTTTACTGGTGTTATACTGCATATCTCTGATGCCGCTGCCCGGGTAGTTCTCAAAGGCGCGGGCATTTTGAAACCAGACCGTCGTGCCCGGGCGGGTTTGAACCGTGCCGTTGTTGAATTCGAAGTAGCCGGTGCCGGCATAGCGGTCGACGCCGGTGTTGCTGCCGTTGTCATCCGCCACCCCGATGCGGTCAGACTTCAGCGTGCCCCCGTCGAGGATGTAGCGCCCGAAGGAGCCGGCGGCCGGTTTGCCGTCAGCATCCATTAGGACGATTCCGTAGCCGGCGTTGGGGATGGTGATCGTTCCGTTCGTCTGCCGGAACGTGTTGCCATAAGCGACTGTCCCATAGTTCACGTTGATCCATGAGCCCAGGGTCATGTCGTAACCCGTCGTGAGGTACTGGGCTCCGCCGGGATCGGCAGGAAGGGAGAATTCGCGGCAGGCCAGCGACGAGGCGGTCAGCACGCTTGCGGCGTTGGCTTCGGTAGCATTATACACTCTGATATCCGCATATCCCGCACCGGGATCGGTGAGCGCTCCGCTAACCGTCAGGCTGCCGCCGTTGGCGATGGTGAGGACCAGGGAATTTACGGCGTTGCTGAGCGCAAGCGTGTTGGCGGAGGCATTCACACCGTTGGCGACCGTGAGGGTGCTGTTCACGTTGAGCCACACGTTGTCGTCGGCGGTCGGCACCGCGCTTTCAGCCCAGGTCGCGGTGTTGCTCCACTGCGCATTGGCACCCGTATTCCAGCTGCGGTCGGCGGCTCGCAACATACCCACGCAACCACAAACGAGGAGGATGATTAGACGACTGAAACGCGAATGTTTTCTGCTCATGTGACCACCTTGTTGATTATTTCAATAAACTTTTTCGTGATCATTTTAGGCCCGATCCTTGGATTGTGCAACCTGATAGTGGCTATTTGCAACAATTCTAATTATGGCGGGACGTGCGCTGTGGGAAGGCCCTCACGGTTGCTACAAACGGAAACGCCGGGCTTTCTCCTGTTCGGAGTGGCGCCGTGAGGCGCTTAGTCATAATTAGAATTGCTGGGGTCCTATAAATCCACTTGACGGAGAGGGTAGAGAAGAACTACATAGCAAGGCATGAAAACGACGAGTGATAGTCCTGGTAACCTTGAGATGCCTGTGGCTTTCAACACCGGTGATCAAGCCCTGATGGCGGCCGCACGCGGCGTGGCGCGCGAGCTGAAGCGTGCCGGTTTTCAGGCGCTGTTTGCGGGTGGGTGCGTGCGCGACGCGCTGCTGTCGCGGGCGCTCAAGGACATTGACATCGCGACCTCGGCGACGCCGGATCAGGTGGAGGCGCTGTTCAAGGGGCAGACCGTGGCGGTGGGTAAAGCGTTCGGCGTGGTGCTAGTGTTGCGCGGCGGGTACGCCTTCGACGTGGCGACGTTCCGTACGGACGGTGCGTATGCGGACGGGCGACATCCCGAGAGCGTGACCTTCGCCACGGCGGAGGGTGATGCGCAGCGGCGTGATTTTACGGTGAACGGCCTTTTTTGCGACCCCGAGAGTGGTGACGCTGCCCCTGCAAACCCATGTCGTGACCCTGCGCCGGGCGGA
>JBBRJN010000016.1:0-14566 GCA_038219365.1 Kiritimatiellia bacterium
GTGCCGTCCTCTTCCGAGTTGGTTTCGTCTGTGCGCTGCAAGGCGGCACTGCGCATGGAGCCGGACTGTCCGATGATGCGGTCGCGCATGGACAGGAGCTCGACCTTGAACTGATCGAGATCGCCTTTGTGAAAACGCGGCTTTTTCGAATCGGCTTCCGACACGGTTTTGGGGGCGGCCTTTTGTACGGCCTTCGGAAAGGGGATGGCTACGTTACTCACGGGTTTTTTAAACAAATCCTTTTTGGGTGCCACGGCAGCCGGGGCGGCCTTTTTGGCGGGCTTCGCTTGAATGGTCGTTTTTTTCACGGCGTTCGGTTTTGCACGAGGTACGGTTTTTTTCGACACGGTTTTGGCGAGTGTGCGCGGCGCGGACTTAGGTGGCGGCGTCTTCTTGGCAGGCGCTTTCTTCGGCGTCGGCTTAGGAACCGCCTTGACCGACGCTTTCTTAACAGCTTTCTTTTGGCTCTTGGAGGAGCCGACCTTGTTTTTATTAATAGCGGCCATAATGTGTCACCCCTTTGCTGAAATTGACTACGCAATCGCCCTGATGCGCCGGTAGTCTACACGATTAGCTAATAAACACAAGTCCGTAAAGCCTAAGTCGCAGGGTTTCTCACGGCTGGGTTCTGATCCATGCCCGGATGGCCTCATCCAAGGGAAGAACCGCTTCGATTTGCGCGGGGGCCTCGCCGTTTGCGCTCGGAAGCATGACCGACTCGCCAGCTGATTTACCTTCAAGGCAGGCCGCCATGCGGGTCTTGCTCGAAACGATGTTCAGATGCTCATCGCGGTCCCACTCGCCGAGGATGGTGTAGGTCCGACGGGACCCGTCTGGCAGGAGCAACACCACGGTGGTGCCGGGGCCGGCCTTGTCATACGGCGCGTCGTTGAAATCGGTGCCCTTGACCTGCTTGAGTTCGAGTTGCAACTCGCCTTGGCGCTGCAGGAGCTGGCGCTGGAAATCCTTGGCGGCCTGGTACTCGAAGTTCTCGCGCAGGTCACCGTAGCTGCGGGCGACAGCGATATCGTTGCTGTTTTTGGGCAGGTCGACCTCAACCAGCTTCTTGTACTGGAGCTGGTGTTCGGCAAGCGACCGCCATGAGGTCCAGTGCACATTGCTTTGCGTCTGCGGGGCGAGGGTCTTTTTACGTTCGGCCAGGGCCGGGTCGAGTTTGAGCATCCGCCCGAGCAGGGAGCGATGGGTGGAAGGATCCCAGGCGGTCGAGGCCTGGATCCGCTCAAAAAAGAGCTGGTGCTGGGAGGCGTCGAGCTCGTCGAATATTCCGTCGAGCCATTTGGGCTGCTCGAAAAGCAGCTTGAGGTTGTTCTGCATGCGCAAGGATTCACCGGAGAGCTTACCCTCCACAAGCGAGATGGCGTGGTTCAGCAGCTCGATCAGAGGCGGCAACTGCCAGTGCGGTACCTCTTTCCGGAAACGAAAGATCCAGTTGACCAGCGTAGGCGGCGCTTTGGGCAGAGAGAGCAGCCTGCGGCAGGCGGCCTCAGCTTCGGGCGTCGTCTTAAGCGCGCTGAGAACCTCGTTCAGCAGGCTGAAGGGCATCTTCGGCAAGGCGTCGAGCATCCGTGTGGCGGCGTGGCCGCCCTCGGAGAGCAGGAACGTCGTCATTGCCGCGATGTCGCGAACGACGAGCGTTTCAGAGGCTTTGACGAAGCGGTTGCCCTCCCACAAATGTGCGCGAAGCTGGTCGAGCGGCGGCGTGAGAAACCCGAGGTGACTGACCGTGGCGGCGAGCCGGGCGTAAAGCGCGGCGTCGGTATTGTGCGCACCCTTGAGGGCAAAGACCAGGCGTTCCTCCAGCACACCGCGCTGGGTATCTTCAAGTCCGGCGAACTTGTCGCTGGTCTCAATTTCAGTGAGCGCCTCCAAAATTTTAAGCGGGTCTTTGGTTGCCGCGAGTTTGTCGAACCAGTCGTCGCCATAGGATTCAGCCTCTGAGAGCAGGTGGAGCGCCTCGGCACGTTTGGACGGGATGATCACCAGCGGGTCGTTCTTGAGCGTCTTGCGGGCCGCTTCCCAGAAGCGTTTCCAGTCCGCCGCAGCCACGAAACCGTGCTTCGTGAGAACGTCCTCAAGCCGGGTGATGGTCATGCCTCCGAAACTGCGCAGCGCGCGTTTCACCAGTTCGCCCGGCTGCTCGGCCGCCATGCGCGTGGTTCCGGCGGGGTCGGTGTGGCGCAACGTCAACAGATGGTCATGCGGGGCACGCGCGAGCGTTTCACAAGCGGTCGTGAAGGTCATCGTGTGGCTAGGCTTGCCGATGAAGTCGATCGTGATCCGCTTGTAGAAATCGTCGAGGCGCTTGACCGTGCCAAAGCCCCAGGCAGGATCGATCACCAGCGTATCCGGGGTGAGCGCGAGCAGCAGGTCCAGACGCTGGAACGCGTCGGCCAGAGGAAAGTCGCCGAACCCAGCCGTCTCGATCAGCGAGGTGACGAGACGGTCTTTACTGGCCTTCTTGAGAGCGTCGCGGATACCGGTGGGCTTGAGTGCGGGCGAGAGGTTTGCGATGCGCTCCTTGACCACCCGATAAAGTCCGGTGAAATTGCCGGTCTCGGTGAGTTCCTGCATCAGCAAAGCGGTCCACTCTTCAGCCTTCTTTCCGCTTTCTACGACGGCGACGGTGTGGATGAGCGGCAGAATTTCGGCGACAGGCAAGGGCTTCTTTTCAATCAGTCCAAGAAACTGTGCTTCGGTTTGTGCGTAAGTTGGTACTGCATCCATGCAAGGCTTCCTCGGGTTCAATGTGAAAAAAGGAGTATTAAAATATCAAAAAGCATGCCTGTTGGGAAGCACCGCGTTACAACAAGAAACAAGCGGCAGGAGAGGGTCTCGGCACGGTCACTTTTTGACAGGCCTGCCGGGCACGGGTTTGCCGAGTTGCGTGAGCACGAGCTTGAGGGCGTTCCAGACTTGGGTTTTCGCGGTCTTTAACCCTTCCACATCACCAAACGACTCAAAGCGCAAGATATAGGCGGGATGGAAGGTGGGCATCACGGGGATGCCGTCGTATTGGGTCCACTGCCCTTGGATACGTGTAACACCCACCTGCGTGTCGAGCAGGCCCTTGATGGCCGTGCCGCCGAGCAGAACGATGACTTTTGGCCGGATGATGTGGATCTGCTCGCGCAGGAACGGCAGACAGGTCCGCATCTCGTCGGGCAGCGGTGTCCGGGCGGCGGGCGGGCGGCATTTACAGATGTTGGCAATGAAGATGTCGTCTCGCGTGTAGCCCATCGCTGCGATCATCTTGGTCAGGAGCTGTCCTGCGGCTCCGGCGAAAGCGAGGCCCTGCTGGTCCTCGTCCGCTCCCGGCGCATCGCCGATGAACAGGATGTCAGGATTGACGGGGTTTCCCTGCCCGGGGA
Organism: Kiritimatiellia bacterium; assembly: GCA_038219365.1. Lineage (GTDB taxonomy): Bacteria > Verrucomicrobiota > Kiritimatiellia > RFP12 > UBA1067 > JAHFSX01. Next base: position 3,390 of record JBBRJN010000016.1, read on the forward strand.
CGGAGTGGGTGCGCTCCTGGCGCAGCGGGCAGGCGTCGCAGAGTTCAGCGCGTGCGGCGATCTCGTCGAGGGCTTTGCGGCGGACCTCGGGCGAGAGCGCGTCCGTTGAAGGGGGTGCGGACGGCACGGCGTGGGGGGGCGCGGTCGTCGCGCGAGCGGGTTTAGGAAGGGCCGCAGCGGTGCGGACCGCAGCGGAAAGAGGGCCGAACGCGCTCAACACGGCGGGGTCGATCTCCGCGCTACGTCCGCCCAATTCTTTGAGCAGGTTCACGTGGTCGATCAGATCATCGACGATGTCGGTCCAAGAAGACATGGGGGAGGGAGCTCGGTTTTCAGCGGCTGGGCGAGCGCGTCCGCGCCGCTGTTCAAGTCAGGGTTGCTTTGCAAAGCCGTTGGGGTTTTGGGACTGCCAGCGCCAAGCGTCCGTGCACATGGCGTGGAGGTCGCGCTCCGCTTTCCAGCCGAGCTCTTTCATGGCCTTGGACGGATCGGCCCAGCACGCGGCGATGTCGCCGGGACGACGCGGCATGACCGTGTATGGCACTTTGTGGCCCGAGGCCTTTTCAAAGGCCGCCACCACATCGAGCACGCTGTAGCCCTTGCCTGTGCCGAGGTTGTAGATGGCGAGGCCGGGCTTGAGCGCGAGTTTATCGACGGCTTTGAGATGTCCGACCGCCAGGTCCACGACATGGATGTAGTCGCGCACGCCGGTCCCGTCAGGCGTGGGGTAGTCGTTGCCGAAGACCGTCAGGCAAGGACGGCGTCCGATCGCGACTTGGGCCACGAACGGCAGAAGGTTGTTGGGGATGCCAGCGGGATCTTCGCCGATCAGGCCGCTCGCGTGCGCGCCGATCGGATTGAAGTAGCGCAACAGAATGATATTCCATGCCGGGTCGGCTTTCTGCACGTCGCGGAAGATCTGCTCCATCATCAGCTTGGTCCAGCCGTACGGGTTGGCCGCGCCCGGCGTGGGGGAATCCTCACGGATGGGCACTGAGGCCGGGTCGCCGTAGACCGTGCAGGAAGAGCTGAAGACAATGCTCTTGCAGCCGTTGGCGGCCATGACCTCGCAGAGCGTGATGGTGCCGGTAAGATTGTTGCTGTAATAGGCAAGCGGGATCAGGGTGGATTCACCGACCGCTTTTAACGCGGCAAAGTGGATCACCGCGTCGATCGGCCCCTCGGCTTTGAAGACCGCATCCAGCGCGGCGCTGTCGCGGAGGTCGACCCGATGAAAGGTCGTCGTCTTGCCGGTGATGCGTGCGACGCGTTGCAGGCTCTCTTCGCTGCTGTTACAGAGGTTGTCGACGACGGTTACGGCATGGCCGGCGTTCAGAAGTTCGACAACGGTGTGGCTGCCGATGAATCCCGCGCCGCCTGTAACTAAAAGCTTCATAGGTGATCCTTTCGAAATGCCGTTAAGTCTACCGTAAACGGCGCTGAAAACAAACCGTAAGTTTATGCCGAGAGAGGGGCCAAACTCAATTAAGCGCTTGATGCAGGAAATCTGCGGGAAATTCCGGGGTTGACTCTGTTCAACCACCCCACGCATAATAGATGCCAATCATGGGACCCGGTATTTTGCTGGCCAAACCTATGGGATGCGAGTGGATTGAAATATAAGTGTCTGACCCTGCATGTGGAAGGCCGTCGTTTCGTGTGCGATGCAAACGATCACGGTGGCCTTCTGTTTTTCCCAGCCGCAAGAACATGTTATGCTTCTTCTTAAAAGCGGAGATCAATTTCGTGCAACGAATGGGTTGGACAGCGTGCTCTGTGGATCGGCAGCGGCGGCAGCGGCCTGACGCGTATGAAGGACGGCTGGTTCCATACACTGACCACGCGCCAAGGCTTGGACGACGATGTGGTTTCGCAGATTTTGGAAGATGACTTCGGCCATCTCTGGATCGGCTCCAACCGCGGAATTTTCAGGTTGAGCAAAAAGCTGTTCGAGGCCTACGCGGCAGGCCGCATCACGTCGGTCGAAGGGGTGGCCTACGGCAAATCGGAGGGACTACAAAGCCTGGAGTGTACGGGCGGTTTCAGCCCGGCCGGACTGCACGCGAGAGACGGCGCACTCTGGTTTTCGACGGTCAAAGGAGCGGTGCGGATTGATCCGGCATTGATGGTTGTATCCGGAACGACGAATGCGGTTACACGGAACCACTTGTTCAACGTTCTACCTCCGCCGGTGGTGATTGAAGAGGTGCAGGTGGACGATGACCCCGTGCTGACGGCTGTCGGAGACGGGTGGCCCCTGCCCCGTCTGGACCTCCGCCCGGGGCAAAAAAAGATCGAGATCCGATATACCGCGTTGAGTTTCACCGCGCCGGAGAAGGTGCGTTTCAAGCACCGTCTCGTAGGGTTGGATTCGGGGTGGGTGGAGGCCGGGGACGGCCGGGTGGCCCGCTACGCGAAACTGCCGCCGGGGGAATACCGCTTTGAGGTCACCGCCTGCAACAACGACGGCGTCTGGAACCAGAAGGGCGCACGGCTGCCCGTGAGGAGCGTCCCGTATGTCTGGCAGACCGGCTGGTTTCTTTCATTGGCGGGCCTTTTGGCGGTCGCAGGTGTGGCTGGGACGGCACGTCTGGTGGCGGTGCGGCGACTGCGGTACAAGCTGGCGCAGTTGCGCCAGCGAAACGCATTGGATGATGAGCGGGCGCGGATCGCGCGGGACATCCACGACGATCTGGGGGCGCGACTGACGAAGATCTCGCTGCTGAGTTCCCTGACGGAACGCGATCTGAGTGATCCGCATAAGACGACAGAACATGTTGAAGAGATTGCCTGTGCCGTGCGAGAGGTTACAAGCTCACTCGATGAGGTGGTCTGGGCGGTCGAGCCCAAGAACGATACACTCGACAACCTGGCCACGTACCTGTGTCAGTACGCGGAGGAGTTTCTCGGCGGCACGTCCGTCCGCTGCCGGCTGAAGGTGCCGACCCTACTGCCTGCCTTCACGTTGCCGAGCGCCGTGCGGCACGACATATTTTTGGTGGTCAAAGAGGCTCTGAACAACGTGGCCAAACATGCGAAAGCGTCCACGGCTTGGCTCGGACTCTCCTTCGAAAAAGGGCGTCTGACGCTTACCGTCGAGGATGATGGCTGCGGGTTCGACGTCGGCACGGTCCGGCGGGGGAACGGGCTGGATAACATGGCCAAGCGCGTCGGTCGTCTGGGCGGGGAATTTCGCATGGAAAAGAAGCCGGAAGGCGGGAGTCGCGTGATGTTCTCGATTCCGCTTTAAGGAAAAAAAAGATGGAACAGATCACGGTTGCGGTTGTCGAGGATGACCAAGGTATCCGCGAAACGTTGGAGCGCCTGTTGGATGGCGCGCCGGGATTTAGCTTTCTCGGTGCGCTCGCCTCGGGCGAGGAGGCGCTTCAGCGGCTGCCCGAGTTGAATCCGGCGGTGGTTCTGGTCGATATCAATCTGCCTGGAATGTCCGGGATCGATCTGGTGGCGACGCTGAAGGCAGATAAGACGACGATGCAGTTTCTGGTGTTGACGGTGTATGAAGACAGCGTGAAAATTTTTCAGGCGTTGGCGGCGGGGGCCAGCGGCTATCTGCTCAAACGGGTGCCTCCCGCCAAGTTGCTGGAGGCCATCCGCGAAGTGCATGAGGGCGGTTCGCCAATGTCCGGGTCAATCGCCCGGCAGGTGGTCCAGTCGTTCCATCACATGGGGGTGGCAAGAAAAGACTCAGACAACCTCTCGCCTCGCGAGCAGGAGATCTTGCAGCTACTGACGGATGGCTTCCTCTACAAGGAAATCGCCGAGAAGTTGAACATCGGGCGCGAGACCGTGCGTACGCATATTCGGCGCATCTACGAGAAACTGCATGTGCGCACCCGTACCGAGGCGGTCGTCAAGCATCTGAGGCAATAGCAGAAAAGGCCTGCGTCAGGCACGCCCAGTAAGACTTCCGTTTTTGGCCAATCCGCAATGCCATTGCGGATTAGCCAACTCTAACCTTGACGGCAAGAGGCTGTCCTCGTTACTGTACGAGGGTGAAAGGGAATTTTCGCATGTATTACAGCAGAACACTGACCGCAACGGTTCAACGCGCGTCAACCGCCTTTCCGGTTGTCTTGGTCACGGGACCGCGGCAAGTCGGCAAGACCACGCTTCTTGAACATGCCGCCAAACAGGGGCGAACGTATGTGACGCTTGACGACCCGCAGGTCAGGATGCTGGCCAAGACAGACCCCGCACTTTTTTTCCAGACGTATCGAACGCCCTTGCTAATCGATGAAATCCAGTATGCGCAGGAACTTTTCCCCTACATCAAAATGACTGCGGACCGGGAGAAAGTGCCGGGGTTGTTCTGGCTGACGGGCTCGCAGCAGTTTCATTTGATGAAAGGCGTGACGGAATCGCTGGCCGGACGGGTGGCTGTCCTTGACCTTCAAGGCTTATCGCAGGCCGAAAAGTTGGGCCGCCCCGACACCCCCCCCTTCCTTCCCGGCAACCGGGCGGACTCGCAGGGGAAGTCCTTGGCCTTGCGAGCCGTGTACGAACTGATCGTGAAAGGTTCGTTTCCTGCGCTTTTCGCGGGCGCTAAACCGGATCGGGAACTCTTCTACGCTTCGTATTTGCGGACGTATCTTGAGCGGGATGTCCGTGACTTGCTGAAAATCACGGACGAATCGAACTTTGTCAAGTTCATGAAGGTCGTGGCGGCGCGGACCGGCCAGCTTCTGAATTATTCAGATCTGGCGCGGGACGTGGATGTGAGCCAGAACACGGTCAAGGCGTGGCTGTCGGTCTTGCAGACTTCGGGGCTCGTGTATCTTCTGCAGCCTTACTTCACAAATGTAACGTCGCGTCTGATCAAAACCCCGAAGCTCTATTTCATGGACACCGGACTGTGTTGTTATCTGACCGGATGGCGTACGGCCGAGACGCTGGAAAGCGGCGCGATGAACGGCGCGATATTCGAAACGTATGCCATTACGGAGATTATCAAGAGCTATTGGCATCATGGCCGACAGGCACCCGTTTACTTTTATCGAGACAAGGAGAAAAAGGAAATTGACTTGTTGATCGCCGAGAACGGAACCCTTTATCCCATTGAAATCAAGAAATCGGCCAGTCCGGCAAACAAGGACATCAGAAATTTCGATCTTCTGCGAAAACAGAATACAGCGATAGGCCACGGGGCTGTTATTTGTCTGGCGCAACGTAGGCTGCCGATTACCCGCGAGGTCGACAGCGTGCCGATCGGTGAACTTTGAAGGATTGACTGTTCTGTCCCCCTTAATGGGGACTACCGGACAGTCCTCGTTTCTGTCTAAATACTCACCAATCAGTAGGAATAGGTGTCCGGGCAGGGACCAACACGTACACGACGCAGTGGCGACAGGCGGGGACGCCTGTCCACACAGGAGGTTGCGATGGACAACAGAAAATGGCTTGGAAAAAACAACCGGTCAACGGTTCTTGCGCTCATGGCGGCAGGTGCGGCGTGGGCTCCGCTGCTCTCGAAAGGCGACTTGGCGCACCGCTGGTCGTTCAACGACGGCACGGCGAACGATTCGGTCGGGACGGCCAACGGCACGCTGCACGGCGGCGCCGCGATCACCGATGGCCACCTGGTGCTGAACGGCACGGATCCGACCACTCGCATGGAAACCGAGGCGTTCGGCCACACTCTGGGCACAGACAAAACGCTGGTTACCTGGTGTACGCTCAACGATCCGTCCGACGGTGCCACATCCGGCGGGCCTTTGAGCGTCGAGAACCAGAACGGCTATTTGACTGTCTTCGACGCGATCGCCTACGGGGAGCGGACATCCCGCCAGTGGATGAACGGTAGCGACATGTGGTATCGCACGCCTGCGAGCAACGGGGGCGCGCTGGAGACCGCGGCTTCAACCAACGAGCTGATGCTGGCTATCGTCTATGACTCGGCTGCCGGAAACAAGGTCACCCTGTACCGCAACGGCGTCCTGTACGGGCAGCACAACCAAGGCACGCTGGCGACTTACAATGCGGCGGCGGTCGCCGTGATCGGGCCGCGGGTGTCATGGGCGGATGGCCAGTGTTCCGGCTATCTAAACGGGAAGGTCAATGAGGCACGAGTCTACACGGCGGCGCTTACGGCTGCGGAGGTCGCCTCGCTCGCTGCGGAGGGTCCCGATACAGTCCTCTCACCTGCCAACGGCGACTTCGAGACAGGTGTCGTCGGCCAAGCGGCCCCGAAGTGGACGCTGATCGCCGGGTTTGCGTACTCGACAGCCAGCGTCCTCGTTGATGCGGACAACGCGTATTATCCAGACCCACCCCAGGGCGGCAAGATGGTGAATATGGAGATTAATTTCCAGGATCGAAGTCCCGTGAATTACCCGATACTCGAATCGGACGCTTTGGGACTCATGGCACTGGGCGAAGCATACACCTTTAGCGCGACGGCGGTTAGTACGGCCGAAAGCATGTCTTCCCATTGCTCGGCTTATCGCTTCAGTCTGTGGGACGCGACCGTTGGCGAGGAGGTCGGTTACATCAGCGGGGATATCACCACGTCGAACACGACGCGCTTTGTGACCTTTACCACGCCCGCGACCGATGCCAGCCGTGTTGGGCATATTCTGAAGGTCAGGCTGGCTGCCGATGGACATGGATATGCTCCAACCCAGTATCATATCCGGCTAGCTGTCGACAACGTAACGGTGGCACGGGTGAACGCGCTCACGACGGGGGCGGGGATCTGGACGAATCCCGCCGGGGGCAGTTGGCTGACAGACTCCAACTGGAGCGGCAATACGCTCGCCAACGGGGCCGACGCCATTGCCAACTTTAGCACACTCGGTCTCACTGCGGATGCGACCGTGACGCTGGATGCTCCCCGTAGTGTCGGGCACCTTGTTTTCGGCGACGCCGACACCGCCCACAACTGGGCGGTGACCGCTGCTGCGGGCGGCCCTCTGATGCTGGATGTTTCGAGCGGGACGCCTTCCGTGACCGTCAGCAACCAAAGCGCAACCCTTGCGCTGACGCTGGCCGGCTCCAAGGGGTTGATCAAGGATGGTGCCGGCCTGCTTACGCTGACGGACGCCGCAGGGTACAAAGGTGCGATTTCGGTCAACAAAGGAACGTTGCAACTGGGAGACAAGCTGGCTCACCGTTGGTCGTTTAATGACGGCACGGCGCGAGACTCGGCTGGCGGTGCTCACGGCGTGTTGTACGGCACCGCATCGGTTGCCAACGGACAACTCGTGTTAAACGGAACCGCTCCGGTTACCCGAATGGAGACTGCGGCGTTCGGCCATACACTGGGAGCCGACAAAACCTTGGTTGCTTGGTTTACGCTCAACAACCCATCCGACGGCAACGCGGCGGGCGGGCCGCTGAGCGTGGCGAACCAGAACGGGAACTCGACTGTATTTGATGCGATCACCTACGGCGAACGCATGGCGCGCCAGTGGATGAACGGCAGCGACAACTGGCTTCGCACACCGCCGGACAACGGAGGCGTGCTGGAGACTGCGGGGTCGACGAACGAGCTCATGATGGTGATCGTCTACGACGCATCGGCAAGATACAAAATCACCCTGTACCGCAACGGCGTTCTGCATGCGCAGTATAATCGGGGGGCGCTGGTAACTTACGATGCGGCGGCGGTCGCTGTGATCGGCCCAAGGGTTTCGTGGAAAGACGGCCAGTGCTGGGGGTATCTGAACGGCAAGGTCAACGAGGCGCGCGTCTATAGGACCGCCCTTTCCGCACAAGAGGTTGCCGCACTGTATGCGGCCGGGCCAGATGACGGCTCTGCCGTTTCGCAGACGCTGCCTTCGGACGCGCCGGTTGCCGTGGCCGCAGGCGCAACGCTGGATCTCAACGGCGGCAGCCAGACGGTCGGCACACTCTCTGGCTCCGGCTCAGTCTCGAACGGCGCGATCACGGTCACGGGTGCACTGGCGCCGGGTGACGTCGGTCAGGCACCGGGCACCTTGGCGATCCAAGCCAATCTGACGCTTGCGGACTCGGCGACGCTCAACTACGACTACACGAGCGCAACGGCGGATTCCGTTGCCGTGGCGGGCACCGTGACGATTCAAGGAACCAACGTTGTCACGCTCGCGGCGGTCGGCGGGGCGACGCCGCCGTCCCGAGTCACGCTGTTCACCTTTCACGCCTTGGCGGGAGGCGATAATCTCAGCGGCTGGACGGTTCAGACGTCCGGACTTCATGCGTACGAAATCACACTCAATAAAGATGTGGCGAGCATCTATGTGCGGATCAGGCGGATTGGGACACTGATCTCCGTGCGCTAGTGTGTGGAGGAAGAACGATGCGGGTGAAAGAAATAAAGGTTCCAAAGACCGTGCTTTGGTGTACGGTGGTGGCTGCGTTGGGCGGACTGCTGTTCGGGTTCGACACGGCGGTGATCTCCGGCACGACAGGCGCGCTCCAGAAGTACTTCGGGCTGAGCGAGGCGATGCTGGGGTTCACCGTGGTTACGGCGCTGATCGGAACGGTGGTCGGCTCGCTCCTCGTGAGTCGTCCATCCGACCTCTGGGGGAGGAATCGCGCCCTTGTCGGGGTTGCGGCTTTGTACACCGTGTCCGCGCTCGGCAGCGGGTTCGCCTGGGATCTTTACTCCTTCTGGTTCTTCCGGTTCATCGGCGGTCTGGCTGTGGGTGGCGCATCGGTTGTCTCGCCGATGTACATCGCGGAGATCGCGCCGGCGGCGCAACGGGGCCGACTGGTGGGTTGGCAGCAGTTCAACGTTTGCTTCGGCATCTGTCTCGCGTACGTCTCCAATTACGCGGTCGCCTGCTGCCCGTGGTTTTCGGAATCGGTTCAGGGACTGGGGGCTGAATGGCGGTGGATGTTTCTGATGGAGACCTTTCCGGCGGTGGCTTTCTGGATCCTGCTCGCGTATATCCCGCTCAGCCCGCGCTGGTTGGTCGAGAAGAAACGTCCCGAGGAGGCGCTTGCGGTCCTCGAAAAGCTGGGGGCGTCCGACCCGCGGGCCGTCCTCGGCGAGATCGTGGAGTCGATGCACCAGAACGTCGGCGCGGTGCATGCGCGGTTCTGGCAGGCCAAATATGCGCTGCCGATCACAGCGGCGATCGCCCTCGCGATGTTCAATCAGCTCTCGGGTATCAACGCGCTGCTCTATTTCGCGCCCAAGGTGTTCGGCATGGGCGGCAGCGACGGCAATCTGGCGCTGCTCCAGTCCATCCCGGTCGGCGTCATGTTGGTGATTTCGACCGCCCTCGGGCTGGCGTTGATCGACAGGCTGGGACGCAAGCGGCTGCTGATCATCGGTTCGCTTGGCATGGCCGCGTTTCTCGCGTTGGTCGGTCTGACGTTTCTCCGCATGGGGGCTGGCGAACAGGTCTCGAACGCGGTGATGTGGCTCTTCGTCGGGTATCTCTTCTTCTTCGGGCCATCGACCGGCGCGGTGATCTGGGTTTACATCTCCGAGATCTTCCCGAACCGCGTAAGGGCCAAGGGGCAGTCGCTCGGCAGCTTCACGCACTGGCTCATGGCGGCTGTTGTCTCGCAGGCGTTCCCCGTCGCCGCAGCCTCGAAGGTCATCGGGCCGGGCAAGAGTTTCCTGTTCTTTGCGGCCTGCATGGTGGCCCAGGCGGTGTTCGTCTGGAAGTTCCTGCCCGAGACCAAGGGGATTTCGCTGGAGCAGCTACAGAAGCGGCTCGGGATCGAGTAGAATCTCCGCTATGGACAGAAACACACGATTAGCGATGGCTTTCACGCTCCTGCTGTCCGGCGGCTGCGAACGCGCGGACAGGGGCGAGGCCGCGCCTGTGGCAAGCAAGGGCGTGGTCGCGGTGTCGCTGCTCACCTTGAATAACCCGCATTTCAGACAGATCGGCGACAGCATCACGGCGGAAGGCAGGCGGCTTGGTTATGAGGTGCGCGTGTCGGGTGGAGAGTTTGACGTCGGCAAGCAGACGGCGCAAGTGCGCACGATGATTGCGCAGAAGGTCAAGGCCGTCGTGCTGTCGCCCTGCGACTCCGTGGCGATCGGCCCGGTGATCCGGGAGGCGAACGCGGCGGGTGTGCCAGTGTTTACGGCAGATATCGCCTGTCTTGCCCCTGACGCGAAGGTGGTGACGCATGTGGCCACGGACAATTATGGCGGCGGCAAGCAGGCGGCGCACGCCATGATCGAAGCCTTGGGAGAGAAGGGTGGACGCGTGGCCGTCATCGACCACAAATTGATCGAGTCCTGCATCCTGCGCGTCAAAGGATTCAAGGAGATCATCGCCAAGCACAACGCCGGACGCGAGGTCGGGCAGATCGAAATCGTCGACGAACGTCCGGGCGGCGCGACGAGAGAGGGCGGTGCCCGGGCGGCCGAAGCGCTGCTTCAGGCGCACACCTCACTCGATGGCGTGTTCGCGATCAACGACCCTTCAGCGCTCGGGGCACAGAGCGTGATGGAAAAAGCCGGGCGGGCGGATCGCATGGCGCTGGTCGGGTTCGACGGCTCGCCAGAAGGTAAGGCTGCGGTGAGAAAGGGCAAGCTGTACGCTACGCCGATCCAGTATCCGGACCAGATAGGCGTGGAGACCATGCGCGCCATCGTGCGCCACTTCAAGGGCGAGGCGTTGCCCACCGAGTTGTTGATTCCGACATCGTTGTATCGTCAGACAGATTCCGACAAGCAGGTTGTGCATGTCGAGTGATCCGCGTAATAGAGTGAAACAAAAGCACGGAAGAGCAAGGACTTTCCTTGCAGCACTGATGTTCATGACAGGTTTTGCTGCGGCGGATCAGGATATACACTATCGCCCCGCGACCGGGGCGCTGGCCGACACGATCCCATTCTTTTTCCAAAACCAGTACCATGTGTTTTATCTTCACGCGCAAGTGGCGGGCACTCCGTGGGAACACATCGTTTCCCCGGACTTGGTTCATTGGAAAGCACTGCCTACGGCGCTGAGGCAGAACCGTGACGATCCCCTTGGTCCCGACGGGGGCAACATGTATACAGGAAGCGTAATCGAGCATGCCGGCACGTTCCACATCTTCTACACGGGGCACAATCCGAACAACCCCGACGGCATGGAGTTCGTCTGCCACGCGACGAGCGGCGACGGCGTGACCTGGACGAAGCACCCCGAGCACGCATTCGGCGCGGACGGCGTTCACTACATGGCTAAAACCGATTTCCGCGACCCGTACGTATTCTGGAACGC
>JBBRJN010000017.1:0-14394 GCA_038219365.1 Kiritimatiellia bacterium
GAGCGGATCGCCTCGCGGACATACGGTGCAAGCTCTTGAACAAAGTTGATGCGCGGCGACAGCATCATCACAACACTCTCTGTCATGACGGTTGTCCGCCCGAGCATGATCAGCTGCTGCGGAATGATCAGTTTGTGCGTCGCGAGGAGATTCATGATCGTTTCGAGCAGGGTGTCAATGCGCAGGTCCTCCAGCGGGAGGTCATAATAAAACACGATGAGCTCGTGCAGGTCCCGGGCCAACTGCTTGACATCGACGCAGTGGCCGGGTTCGGCATAGGCCGCGAGAGCCTTGCTGATCCGCACCGCATCCTTCGTTAGCACCGCAGCGAACATGTCCGTCATCAACTGCCGGGTTTCCGGATCGATCGTCCGCACCATTCCGAAATCATACAACCCCAGGACATTGCCGGGCATAACAATGATGTTGCCCGCATGCACGTCGGCGTTGAACAAGCCGTGCCTGAAGATTTGCTTGGCCATCACGGCGACCAGATGCTTCGACAGCGTGTCGCGGTCATACCCTTGTCGGACCAACTCATCGAGTTGATCGATCTTGACCCCTTCGAGATTTTCCATCACGAGCAGTTTATCCGTGCACAAGTCCTTGTATACGGACGGGATCCGAAGGGTCGGGTCACCCTCGAAGATGGCCTTGAACTTCAGGCCATTGTGCATTTCGCGATGGAAGTCCATTTCCATCAGAATCGTCTTGTAGAACTCCTCGACCATGCTACGTAGATTCAAACGCCGGAACTCCTCCACATGACGTTCAAGCAGGGGAAGAAAGCGGGTTAGGATGTCGATGTCAGTTTCGACGATGGCACGGATTCCGGGGCGCTGCACCTTGACGACAACGGATTCTCCAGTCGATGCCAATCGGGCTTCATGCACCTGCGAGAGGGAGGCTGCCCCGAGCGGCACGCAAGAGAACTCCGAAAACACCTGCGTCAACGGACACCCGTATTCAGCCTCAACGACCCGGATCGCGTCCTCCGTGGGAATGGCAGCAACGCTGTCCTGTAAACGCGCGAGTTCAGTCGCGATCCCGACGGGCAGAATGTCGCGACGGGCACTCAAGACCTGGCCGAACTTGACGAAGGTCGGCCCCAGAGACTCGAACGCCTTGCGAAGGTTCTCCCCATAGCAAAAACTTAAGTCTTGGGGCACGCCAGTCGCTTTCGCAGAGCGGCGAAGCCGTCTTCTGGCAATCAGACAGTCCCGTCCGCAGCGGGCGAAAACAGCGGCGATCCGCCGCAGGCGCTTCGCGTTTCGATAGGGACGGATCATCGCGATCCGAGTCAGGCGCATAGGTGTTCCCGATCAGACCTCGGCAGTATGGGCCGGGTTGAGCATCGCCTTCAGCTCTCCGATTTCCTTGTGCACTTGGGCAACATCTTCTGTAGAAGCGAAACCGAGCTGGCTCAGCGCGTTCTTGGCCGAATCTCGGAATTGTCTTCCGATCCTCTTCTTGCCTTCGGCTCCCTCGGCTTGCACATCATGGAGGAACTTCTGAGACGTCCTCTTGCCCTTCGCTCCCTTTTTCTGAAGTGACTCAACCGCTCCCGCCAGTTTCCTCTGACCCATCAGGGCCAAGCCAAGTGCGCCTTCGATTAGGCATACGCGCTTCGTTTTCATGTCGTACCCTCCCTCTTGGACCCATTGTGAACCTAGATTTCTTGATTTGAGGGTGCCAAAATGAGAGCGGGGTGTCAAGAGCGCCATTCCCTTTCGTACACAATGTCGAAATCAACAGACTCAGGGGAATCCACAGAAAGAAGGCAGGCAGTGTGATCAACATACCCTTCATCTCTCCTGCTGACTGTCCGTTCTCGTCAACCGCTCCCCGTGCGCAACCTGCCCGCACGTTCCGCACGGGTCGTTCAACCTACTTCAGCACCACAAAACCCGGGAGCCCGCGCACGTCGAATGCCGCCAGCATCTCTTTGGCGGGGCTCGCGTCCGGCTTCTCGGCCTGGACTTTCACGACCACGTAACCCGCCAGCCGCGCCTTGACGCGCTTATCGGCAAAAGTGGTTTTCTCCATCACGGAGCAGTTCTTGCACCAGGTGGCCCAGAAGTCCACAAAAAGGGGCTTGCCCTCACTGCGGGCCAGAGCGACCTTGGTCTCCCACGCCGCGCGGTCGCCTGCCGCGATCGAACCTTCGCGCGCGACCCGCGAGGCGGGCGAGAAGCCGACCCAGGCAAGGTGAAAGTAGTACGCGGCCAAGACCGCAAGAAAAACACCGAACGCCTGCTTCACCCGCACCATCCACATCCCGGGGCTCGGCAGCACCGACAGCCCCGCACCCGCGAACGGCCAGGGCAGCGCCATGCCCAAGCCCAGCACAAACGGCAGGAACTGGGCGCTCTTCGCGCCTCCCGCATAGAGCGAACCGGCCAACAGCAGCACGGCCAGCACGACCGGTGCCACGCACGCGCCCGCCAACAGGGCCGAGAGCCCACCTGCCGACAGCGCCGCGATAAAGCCTTGCCGCGGAGAACCGCCCTTAGAAGCGACCAACTGTGCGATGTCGATGACGAACACGTCGAACAAGGCCAGCGCCAAAGCGACGAAAACCAAGGCCACCGCGAGGCTGAACCACGGCGAGGCCTGCAACGCGCCGAAAAAGAGCCCGCTACGCAGAATGCCCCACCCCAAGCCGCCGTAAACCAGAACCATGCCCGCACCATACGCCGAGCCCAACATAAAGCCGCGCCCGCGTGTCCCGGCACCCGCGCCGATGATCGCCAGATTGATCGGGATCATCGGCAGCACACACGGCGTGAGGTTCAGCAACACCCCTCCGATCAGCACCAGCACCAACGTCAGCAGCAACCCATGCAGGTGGAAGAAGGCCACCGGGTCGCGCAAGAATCCGGAGAGACCCGAGCCGGCCGCGCCCGGAGGTCGCGGACCCCCTTCCGCCTGATCGAGAAACGCAAGGAAGTCGGTCACGCCCATATAGCCGCCGCCGGTGACGGCGGTGAGCCCCTGCTGCCACGAGCCGTCGGGCACGGCGGACACGGGAACAGGCTCATCGGCGGAGACCTCAACGAACCGTGCGGACTCGTCAAAGCGGAAAACATGCGATTCCGGCATGAAGCAGACTTTGTCATCGCACCCTTGGTAGGCGATGGTCAGCCGCAGCGCGGCGAGGCGCGGCGACAGCCGCCAAACCGACTCGAAGTCGTGCGCGTAGACGCTGACCTGTTTACTCGGATCGACGGGGTCGGGCTTCGTGCCGGGCGGCGGCACCTGCACGGCGGTGACCGTGACGCCCGGAGCGGCCGTGACTTTGAACGCCTCGGCATAGAGGATGTGCTTGACGGGGATCGAAAGCGACACCCGCACATCCACCTGTTCCGCCGTCATCGCCACAGGCTCGACTTTCAACGCGAACGGGCTTTTGTTCCACGGCTGCTGCGGCTGTGCGGCAGCAACGAGAGCCGCCGCAACCAGCAGCGCGGCTATGCCGCTCTTGGTCAGACAAATCGGACAGGCCAGACAGGTCAGACGCATAGGCATAGGCATAGAACCCCCTTCATCACGCTTTCAGTGCGACCTCGGCCAGCGCACGGCCTGCTGCACGACATTTAGCCAACGTCTCCTCGTCCGGCACGAAGCGGCACGCCACCGGCGCGCACACCGGCGTCATTTGCATCGCCTGCAGATACTGCGCAACTTCCTCAGAGCCCTTCGACGCCCAGCCATAGGAGCCGAAGGCGAAACACGATTTTCCCAACGGCTTGAGCCCGCGCAGGTAGGTCAGCGTCGCGGCCATGCGCGGCAGGATGCCCATGTTCAGCGTGGGCGAACCCGCGGCAAACGCGGCACAGTCCATCACCTCGGTCACGATGTTTGTGTCCGATGTGGCCGCCGCGTCGATCAGCTTAACCTCAACCGGCGACTCCTCGGCACCTGACGCCACAGCCTCGGCCATCTGGCGTGTGCTGTTCCACATGCTGCTGAAAACGATCACCACCTTTTTCACGGGCTTACCGACCATCCATGCCTGATAGGCCTCGACGATCTTCGCGAAGTGGCTGCGCCAGATAATGCCGTGGCTGGGGGCCACCATGGCCAGTTTCAAACCGCCCAGCCGGGCCAGGGTGGCCGCCACCGGACGCCCGAACGGCATCACGATGTTGGCATAATAGGTTTTGGCCTCCTGCATCACCTCACACAGATCCGACTCGTCATCGAACCGGTAGCCTGACGCGTAGTGCTGTCCGAACGCGTCCATCGAGAAAAGGATCGCATCCTCAACCAGATACGTCACCATCGACTCGGGCCAGTGCACCATGGGCGTGTCGAAGAACTGCAGGGTCTTGCCTCCCAGCGACAACGTCTCGGAGTCCTTGACAATCTGGAACTTCCAGCCGCTCACGTCATAGTGATGCTCCAAGGCGTTCTTGCACTTGGCGTTGCAGACCACTGTTGCCCTGGGGCAGGCTTTGACCGTCGCAGGAAAACCGCCGGAGTGATCCGGCTCCGCGTGGTTGCAGACGATGTAATCGACGCTCTCAAGCGGCACCTGGGCCTTGACGTTCGCCAGATAATCACCCGCGTACAGGCCTTTCACCGTATCGATCAACGCGATCTTCTGCGCCTTAACCAGATAGGCGTTATAGGTTGAGCCACGCGCGGTCGTGTATCCGTGGAAGTCACGCACGCTCCAGTCCACGTACCCCACCCAAGAAACACCGTCAGTCAGTTTGGTATCCATGCTCTGCCCTCTGTTCGTATGACAAAATGAAGACGTTTATTATATCTTTTCAGCGCTTCGGCTTCCACCCTAAAAAGAGGCCAGATCACGGCGGACAGCATCCACGACCGTGACGTCGGGGCGGAACCGCAACACGGCATGCGGCACCGTAAGGAGGATCGCCTCCAACGTCTTGATCAACGGGTCAAAGAACGCCGCGTCCAACCAAGGCACCAGCGCCACGTCAAGCAAGCGCAACACCGCCTCGCGCGTCGTCAAGGGCTCGATGACCTGATCCGGCCCGTGCTCGATGAAATAGATTTTTTTTAGCGGTGCCGACGCGTTTGAAACGAAATTGCCAGAGCTCGGCCAAGGCGATCCGTAGACGCGGAAACCCTTTTCCGCCAACCCCTCGCGTAGTCTAACGATCGGCCGCTCATCCGTCAGCACAGGCACGTTGCATCCGTGGAACAGCCGCGAAATCGTGCTCTTGCCCCGACCCGAGGGCCCGGTACAGATGATGCCATGGCCGTCCACGACCTGCGCGGAACCATGCAACACCAGGCCTCCGAGAGGCATCAGCCGCAGCACCAGTGCAAGAATGGCGATGATCCCGTACGTGCCGTAAACCTCGTTGCGGTACATGGCCTCGAACGCCGTCGGATGCCATTCGAAACGCAGGCGCTCAAACGGCGGCTCGCCCGTCATGCGCCACATCACCTCGCCGGAGGGATTAGACCCCAGCAGATACGCGCGTCCATCCTTTTGAGAGAAATGCCAAGCGCCGTTCCCGCGTAATCCACACAACTCCGGGATAGGTCCGGCGATGTCGATAAAGCATCTCTCAGACATGGCTCCGCCCTGCGTGAGAAACGGGGTAAAGAAAACATTAAACGCGTCAGCAGGCAGCGATGAAAAAATAAACCGGATATCCGCCAAGTCACATATTAACTGCGGATCAGACATGAGGAAAAAGAGCGGTAAACTCCCAAAGCCTTTTACTCCACGTTACCAGAGTTAACTCCGAGAGTGCCGATCTGCTCGGCTTTAAACGTGCCGCCCAAACCCAGCTTGACCTCGCTGGCGTCGGCAACTTCAAACCGCTGTTTAGAACTCGCTGAGAACGCATCAGATTTTGCCATAAAAAAACCTCACTCAAATAACCTCTTTATACTATACCCCGTGAAACCGGTGCGAGTCAACACCCCATATGTAAATTATTATATACCCTCTTCGCCGTGCTTACCGATAATTTTAAGACGGTTCCGACAGGGCCCGTTTACATTTTTTGCAACGGGAAAAGGGCCGGACACGCCCGAAACGCGCCCGGCCCCTCTCGCAAAACACGCCAAACGGCGCTTACTTGTTGCTCAGAGCCGCCACACCGGGGAGCTCTTTGCCTTCAAGGAACTCGAGTGACGCGCCGCCGCCGGTGGAGATGTGGGTCATCTTGTCGGCCAGGCCGCTCTTATTGACCGCGCTCACGCTGTCGCCGCCGCCGATGATTGAGACCGAACCGCTCTCGGCCACGGCTTTGCACACGCCCGTGGTGCCGCCCGCGAACTTCGGCATCTCGAAGCAGCCCATGGGCCCGTTCCACACGACCGTCTTCGCGCCCTTGATGGCCGCCGCATAGAGCGCCGTGGTCTTGGGGCCGATGTCGAGCGCCATCCAGCCATCCGGGATGTCGTTGCCGACCACCTGGGTGTTAGCGTCATTGGAGAAGGCATCGGCCGCAACGTTGTCGACCGGCAACAGAAGTTTTTTGCCGTTGGCCTTGGCCTTGGCGATCATCTGGTTCGCGTACTCGAGCTGGTCGAGCTCGCACAGAGATTTGCCTACATTGTGGCCCATCGCCTTGAGGAAGGTGTAAGCCATGCCGCCGCCGATGATCAGCGTGTCGACCTTGTCGAGCAGGTTGTTCACGACCGCGAGTTTGTCCGAGACCTTGGCTCCGCCGAGGATCGCGACGAACGGGCGGGTCGGCTTCTCAACCGCCGTGCCCAAATACTCGATCTCGCGCTCCATCAGGAACCCGGCCACGTTGTCTTTCACGTATTTGCAGATCACAGCCGTGGAGGCGTGGGCGCGGTGCGCCGAGCCAAAGGCGTCGTTGCAATAGAGGTCGCCGTAGGAGGCGAGCTTCTGCGCCAGCACCTTCTGCTTATCCTTGAGGGCGGCCTTCTTGGCCTTGTACTCCTCGTCGGTCATCTCGGCGGTCTTCTTGACGCTCGCCTCTTCCTCTTTGTAGAAGCGGGTGTTCTCGAGCATCACGATGCCGCCGGGCTGGAGCGCCGCGACTTCGGCGTCCGCGTTCGCGCAGTCAGCAGCGAAGGTCACCGGCTTGCCCAGCATCTTGGCGAGGTACTCGGCCACCGGCTTCAGCGAGAAGTCAGCCTCGTAGCCCTTGCCCTTCGGCCGGCCCAGATGGCTCATCAGCACCAGGCTGCCGCCCTTTTCGAGCACGTAGTTGATCGACGGCAGAGCGCCCTTGACGCGGGTGTCGTCGGTGATCACGCCGTCCTTGATCGGCACGTTGAAATCGACGCGCATCACGACGCGCTTGCCCTTCAGGTCCACATCACGCAGAGTCTTCTTGTTCATGTTCGGTTTATCCTCTTAGGGGTTGAAAATGGTTTTTACTTTAGCACATCCGGCTCGGGAAAGTACACCGGACTTTGGGTGCGAGCAGCAATTCTAATTTTGACTTTTCTATTCATTAGAGGCACTTGCAAAACCTTTTTGCGGCTCACCACAGGTTCGCCCTCCATTTATAAAGTCACCGTTACCTGTCCCCTCGTTTGCCCTGCGTCCGGTTTCAGCAAAACGAAAACGCCGCCCCCGCTGGCGCGGGAACGACGTTTCAGAAACAAGTGATTGTCAACGCTTACTTCGCGATGACGCGGACCATCTCCAACACCTTGTTGGAATAGCCCCACTCGTTATCGTACCAGCTCACGATCTTGGCGAAGGTCGAATCCAGCATGATGCCAGCTTCGGCGTCGAAGATCGAGGTCTTGGCTTCGCCGCGGAAATCGGTCGAGACGACCTTCTCTTCGGTGTAGCCGAGGACGCCCTTGAGTTCGCCTTCGGAAGCTTCCTTCATCGCGGCCTTGATGGCTTCGTAGGTGGTCTCTTTCGCGAGTACCACGGTCAGATCGACGACCGACACGTCGGAGGTCGGAACGCGGAACGCCATGCCCGTGAGCTTCTTGTTCAGCTCGGGGATCACCTTGCCGACAGCCTTGGCCGCGCCGGTGCTGGACGGAATGATGTTCTCGAGGATGCCGCGGCCGCCGCGCCAATCCTTCATCGAGGGGCCGTCCACCGTCTTCTGCGTCGCCGTGGCGGCGTGCACGGTGGTCATCAGGCCCTTGACGATGCCGAACTTGTCGTTCACGCCGTACACGAACATCGGGGTGTCGTCCTTCGAGGGGGCCGACAAAATCACCTTCTTCGCGCCAGCCGTGATGTGCTTGGTGTCGGTCTCGTTATCGAGGAACAGGCCGGTCGACTCGATCACGATCTCGGCACCGATTTCATTCCACTTCAGCTCGGTCGGGTCTTTCACAGCCGTGAGGCGGATCTTCTTGCCATTAACGATCAGATTGTTGCCTTCGACAGCGATCTCGCCCTGGAACTGGCCGTGGACCGAGTCGTACTTCAACATATAAGCCAGGTAATCCGGGCTCAGCAGATCGTTGATGCCGACGATCTCGATATCCTTCGAAAAGTTCTTGATCGCCGCGCGGAACACCATACGGCCGATGCGGCCGAAACCATTGATACCAACCTTGATTGCCATTTCGTTAACTCCTTCGCTGTTTTAAGGACATCCGTAAAATCCAACGCCCCTTGCATGAATGGTCAAAAATGATACCGATTCCCCCGTCCCACGTCAACCGAGAACACGAGGTCAATTCGATATTTTGCTATCGATTTAATCCGCCAGCGCCCGACGCGGGCAGGCGAGGCCTCCCGCGCAGGCGAGGCCGCACAAACCGGCTTGCCGACATCTGCCGTTTATTCTATCCTGTACCTTACAAAAAAGGAGCTCACAATGTACGAATTCAAGAATGTGGCCGTCGTCAAGAAAGCCAATGTCTACTCGAACGGCAAAGTGACCAGCCGCACCGTGCTCTTCGCCGACGGCTCAAAGAAAACCCTCGGCATCATGTTGCCGGGCGAATACACCTTCGACACCGACGCCCGCGAGGTCATGGAAATCCTGTCCGGAGAACTCGAGGTGCTGCTGCCCGGCGAGACCGCGTGGAAAACCGTGCGCGGCGGCGAGTCGTTCGAGGTGCCCGCCGGCGCCAAGTTCAGCATGACGGTCGCCAGCCTCACCGACTACTGCTGCTCATACGGCTAACGCTGCCGGTAGAAGAGGTAGCCGCCCGCCGCGAAAAAGATGAGGTTCGGCAGCCAGACCCCGAGCAGCACCGGCATGAGCTGGTTCTTGACGAGGACCATGCACCCGAGCGAGAGCGCATAAAAGCTGAAGAACATGGCGAGGGCGAAGATCACCCCTTTGAAAACGCTTTGCCGTCCGCTGGCCACACCGGCTGGAATCGCGAAGAGCGTGATGATCAGGCAGGCAAGCGGCGAGGCCAGCCGATTATGGATATCGAAGGTTTTCGAGGCGACGTCTTTTTTATCAAGGTGCGGGTGAGTCTTGAGGTAGTGCCGCATGTCGCGAATCGTGTAATATTCCCAAGACTTGTTCATCAGCATGAAGTCACGCGGCGTCTCGGTGAGGTCCGGAAACGCGCGAACGGGAAGCGCCGCAAGTGCCGGCGTGGGGTTCACGATCGGATTGTTTAACTCGTCAAAATACTGGTATTGCGGGTAGAAGAGCCACCACAGGCCGTCCAGGTACTCGGCCTTGCGGCATGTGATGTCGAGCTGGCGGCTGCCGTCGGGACGGTCGAACGAGAGCCGCACGCCTTCGAGCAGCCGCGGGTTGTCGAGCGCCATCTTGTTGATACGCCAAACCCGCCCGGCCTGCTGATTGTAGTAAGGCACGTTCTCCTTGACTTTCGAAAGGGCGGGTTTAAACCGGTCATCGCGGTAGTCGCGGGCCTTCTCCGAGGCCCATGGCGCATAAAATTCTTTGAGGCCGGCGACGAAGATCGCCATGAGGCAGGCGACGGCAAGCAAGGGCCTGACAATGACTGTGAAGCCGATGCCCGTGGCGCGCATGGCAGTCAGTTCACTGTGCCGGCAGAAGTTCCACATCGTGTAGAGCGTCCCCAATAAAAGGGCCGCGGGGATGAGCCACTCAAGGTAGGGCGAAAGGTATCCGGCGAAGAAGGCCACCACATCAAGGAGGGGCGGCTTGGACTCGATGATCCGATTGAACGATTCGAACAGCTCGAAGAGGATGTAGATGCCAATAAAACCGACCAGGCAATAGGTCAGTGGCACAAGAAATTCGCGTAGCACATAGCGGGTGAGAATTCGCATAAACGCGGGTAAGTATACGGCACCCTAGGCTGATTTCACAATCCCCATTTTCGACTGACCTCGGTAATCCTCCCGGCCGCGATCCTCGCGGCCGCGCCAGCTTTCGCTTGCGCGGGCCAGAGGTCCGGTTTACAATAGGCCGCGTTTTATGCAACCACCCTGCCCCGTCTGTTCGCACCAACCCCAAAAAGGGCAGACACACAGGTCTGCCCCTACAAAATTATGACCCTATCCATCATCGGTCTCGGCCTCATCGGCGGCTCCTTCGCCAAGGACCTGCGCAAAGCGGGCCTCGCCACGGAGCTGCTCGGCGTGGATACCTCGCACGAGCACGCCGCGCGCGCCGCGCAGCTCGGGCTGATCGACCGCCTCGTCTCACTCGAAGAGGCTCTGCTGCAAAGCGACGCGGTGTTGCTGGCCGTGCCCGTGAACGCGATTGCGACGCTTTTGCCGCACATTCTCGATGTCATCCGTCCGACGCAGACCGTCATCGACCTCGGGTCCACCAAGTTCCAGCTCGCCGAGGCGGTGCGGCAACATCCGAACCGCGAGCGGTATGTGGCTGCGCATCCGATGGCCGGCACCGAAAACGCCGGCCCAGACGCCGCGCTCGAAGGGCTCTTCAAAGGCAAGACCGTTCTGCTCTGTGACCTGGAGTGGAGTGCGCCCGACGCCTGCAAGACCGCTCTGGAAATTTTCCACGCCGTGGGGCTCAAGTTTGAATTCATGAGCTCCGAGCAGCATGACCGCCACGCCGCCTACGTCTCGCACCTCTCGCATGTGGTGGCCTACGCGCTCTCCATCGCGGTGCAGGGCGAAGAGAAAGCCGGCTATGCCGTGCCGCGTCTCGCGGGCGGCGGCTTCGCCTCCACCGTGCGACTGGCCAAAAGCTCGCCCGAAATGTGGGTGCCGATTTTTAAGCAGAACCGCGACCATGTGCTGAAGGCCATTGACGCTTTTTCAGAGCGCGTACAGGAGCTCAAGCGCTGTCTCGAAACAAACGATTTTGACACGCTCGAAGCACTCATTCGCGAAGCTAACCAAATCCGCGACCTGCTGTAACTCTATCCTTTTTTCCTACCCACCCACTCCCCTGAACCCCGAACCCTGAACCCTACCGATGCCCTTCTCTCCCTATGAAGCCATCATGCTCTTGTGTTTCGGCGCGGCTTGGCCGTTCGCGATTGTGCGGTCTTGGCGCGCCCGCACCAGCAAAGGGAAGAGCGTTCCCTTCCTGTTCGTAATCCTCGCCGGCTACGCAGCGGGCATCATGAACAAGATCACCCTCGGCCAGTGCCATGATCCCGTGCTCGGACTTTATGTGCTGAATGTCCTGATGGTCGGCCTCGACGTGGCGCTTTATTTCCGTAACCGCAGGCTCGACTCCGGCAGTTGACGACCGCTTTTACTTGCCAAGGCGCGGATGACTTGTTTTACTAACGACAAGTAAACTCTTGTCTGGGTTGAAAGGAATCGCATTTATGCACATGACGGCAATGTATTGGCTCTTTTTGGGGGTTGCCCTGATCATCATCGAGGTGATGACGCCGGGGTTGGTATCCATTTTCTTCGGGCTGGCAGCCTTGACCGTCGCGCTGGGCGCTTGGCTGATGCCCGCTCTCGGACAAGCGTGGCAGTGGCTCGCTTTCTCGGTTTTCTCGGTCCTGTACATTTTTCTGCTGCGCAAGAGCCTGAAAAAAATCTTCAGCGGAACGCGCGAGGTATCGGACAGCCCGGGCGACGAATTCAGCGGCAAAATGGCCGTCGTGGTCGAGGCGATCACGCCAAACAAGCCTGGGCGCGCGGAATTTTGCGGGACCAACTGGACGGCAGAGGCCGAAACCGAGGTTCCGGTGGGCGCGTCCGTGCGCATCTTGAACAGGAAAAACCTCACGTTGCACGTTGAGGCGGTCTAAGACTTTTTTTATCGGACGAATCCGTTTGATCCGTCTGATCGGCAAGAACCAAAAAGAAGGAGAAGGAACATGCAGTACATTGCATTATTCATCGCGTTCGGCGTGGTCTACACGATTCTCAAATGCGTGCGTATCGTGCCGCAGAAGCAGGCGTTTATCGTTGAGCGGCTGGGCAAATACCATTGCACGCTCGATGCGGGGCTGCACCTGCTGATTCCAATCATCGACCGCGTCTCGTATAAGCACACGCTCAAGGAGCAAGCCATCGATGTGCCGCCGCAGCAGTGTATCACGCGCGACAACATCACGGTTGAAGTGGACGGCATCCTGTACATGATGGTGATGGACCCGGCCAAGGCCTCCTACGGTATCGGCAACTACCTTTTTGCCACCGTGCAGCTCGCACAGACCACGATGCGCAGCGAAATGGGCAAGCTGGAGTTGGACAAAAGTTTCGAGGAGCGCACGCTGGTGAACACCTCGATCGTCGAGGCCGTTGACAAGGCCTCCGAGCCGTGGGGCATCAAGGTGACGCGCTATGAGATCAAAAACATCACGCCGCCTCAAACCATCCGCGACGCGATGGAGAAGCAAATGCGCGCCGAACGCGAGAAGCGCGCGCTGATCGCGGAATCGGAAGGCGACCGCCAGGCCAAGATCAACCGCGCCGAGGGCGAAAAGCAGCAGGCGATCGCCATTTCCGAAGGCGAAAAGATGAAACGCATCAACGAGGCTGCAGGCCGTGCGCAGGAGATCCTGCTGGTGGCCGAAGCCCAGGCCAATGGCCTCCGCCAGGTGGCATCGGCGATCAACGAGCAGGGCGGCATGAACGCGGTGAACATGCAGCTCGCACAGCAGTATTTGACCGAGTTCGGCAAGATGGCCAAGGCCAATAACACCATGATCATCCCCTCTGACCTCGCCAATGTGGCCGGCATCCTCAAGGCAGCAACCTCGGTCATCAAAGAGGTGAAATAGGCTGTGAGGTGTTTAGACTGTGAGGTTGTTGGGGCCCGCTCAACTTCCAACGCTCAATGCTCAAGTTGACTGCGACACGGGTGGCGTGTCGTGCGGGAATATCCCATCTTGAACGTTGAGTGCTCAGAAAGCGTGTGCGGGTCCGGCGGACGGCTCGGGGAGCCTTCCCCTACCGGACGCGGCCACACACACCGGGAACCACGGACGCCAGCGAATGAAAAGCGCGTATTCGGGACGCCGCAGGGACGCGTCCGGTAGGGACGTTTCCCCGAAACGTCCGCAGGGCATTGCAGCTGCTGCGTTCGCCCCTTTGCGCCTTCTCACCTCCGCGTAGCACCCTTTCTTCGCGTCCTCTATT
The DNA here is from genome assembly GCA_038219365.1 of Kiritimatiellia bacterium. Lineage (GTDB taxonomy): Bacteria > Verrucomicrobiota > Kiritimatiellia > RFP12 > UBA1067 > JAHFSX01. The sequence continues at coordinate 13,427 of JBBRJN010000017.1, forward strand.
TTCTTGCTTGAACAACGTGTTCTTATTGCTGGTATTGGTTTGTAAGGCACGAATCGCCTAAACCGCTAAACGCCTTACCTCATCATCACGTAGAAGAGCACGCAGATGAAGTGGCAGAAGGTTCCGGCCAGCACAAAGAGATGCCACACCGCATGATGGAAAGGCATGATCCGCCACAGATAGAAAACTGTGCCCAGCGTGTAAAATCCGCCGCCGACCACCAGCCAGACCATGCCGGCTCCGGGCAGCGCTGCCATCAGCGGCTTGATGGCAAACACGAAGATCCAACCCATACCGATGTAGGCGAGGGTCGAAACGAACCGCATTTTACCGGTCGTGAAGAGCTTGAAGATCACCCCTGCAACCGTCAGCCCCCAGACGATACCGAAGATGGACCAGGCGAGAGCCGGGTGCGACGTGCGCAGCGTGACCAGCGTGAGCGGGGTGTAGGAACCGGCGATCAGGAAGTAGATCGCCATGTGGTCACACACCTCCAAGATCTGCTTGGCCCGCGTGTGGGTGACCGCGTGATACACCGAAGAAATGGTGTAGAGCAGAATGATCGAAGCTCCGAAGACCGCTCCGCTGACGACCTTCCACGGCACTTGTGTGCCGCTCTGCGCACCGAAAACAACCAGCAGAGCCAGCATCGCCGCACCGAGGTGACTCCCGATCGCGTGAATCGCGCTGTGAGCGACCTCTTCGGAAACCGAGTAGTCAACAGGTTCTCGACGCATGAGACTCCCTTTCCCGACCACGTCTCGCGGTCACTTGTCCGCAAGCCGCGCGTTGATGGAGGCTGCCGCGCGGCGGCCTTCGCCCATCGCAAGGATCACGGTAGCGGCACCCAGCACGATGTCCCCTCCCGCGTAAATTCCGTCGAGCGAACTCTTGCCGTTCTCGTCCACGGTGATGTTCCCCCACTTGTTGACCTGGAGACCTGCGGTCGTCTGGCTGATCAACGGGTT